>JAFQSQ010000019.1 GCA_017409465.1 Akkermansia sp.
GACGCTTAGCGTTAGTTGAAACCATCTGCGCGCAGCGCAGCGAACGTTGAATTCGTAAGTCGCCTGCCACGGCGAAGCCTTCGGCGGAGACGGGTCATTCGTCAATCGTACTTCCCTACAACTTCCCATCGACCGATCAACCTTTCATTGCCGGAACAATAATGTCGGAGATAGTTCTTGCAGTTTTTCACCCATAGGGAAAGTCATTCCCGGGTTTATGCCTGAATACGCATAAAAGCGCAACAAGAAAAAGCCTCATAAATCAACGCAAATCATTGAATTATGAGGCTTTTAGAGCGGACAGGGAGGGATTCGAACCCTCGGTACGGTTTTGCCGTACACACGATTTCCAATCGTGCTCTTTCGACCACTCAGACACCTGCCCATGGCTTTAACAGCGGGTTGCACCTAAGTGTGCGGCGAGACTATACGCCAAAGTTAACAGAATTGCAAGCTTTATTTTCAGCTTTTTTCTTTTTATTCACCTTTTCTGTGCCCGCCGGCTCCGTCCACGCTCGCGCCGGCGCGCATTCTCGGGGGCGTTGCCCCCCTTTCACGAGAAGCCCCGCATGACTTCCCAATCTGCATTCTCAATTCTGCATTGTTCAGGCTTTGGCCAGCACCATGACGGTACGAGGCAGCAGGTAGAGCGAGAGCTGCTGCTTCCTGTCGGTGAAGTGGTACACCGTGGTATCCTGCCGCGCGTAGCCACCGAACTCTGCGGCATCGGAATCCAGCACCACTCGCCAGCGGCCCTGCGCAGGAGCCGGCAGCTTATAGTCCGGGATGGCTCGGTCTCCATTCCAATTGAACACGAAGAGCAAGCCGCCTCGCTCAAAGGCCATCACCCGGTTTTCCTCATCCATGTTGAGCGGCTGTGCCGGGCGTGCGTCGAGCAGCTCACTCCTCTTCGCCAACGCCACCATAGCAGCGTCAAAGGCGTTCAGGTAGCGATAGCGCAGATCGGGGTTATCGACCAGGCTCCACTGACGGCGGCAGTATTTGTACGAGTTGGCGTTGCCCTCGCGGGGGAAATCGATCCATTCCGGGTGCCCGAACTCATTGCCCATGAAGTTGAGCCAGCCCTCACCGCCGGCAGCCAGAGTCGCCAGGCGAATCATCTTGTGGAGAGCCATGCCACGGTCAGTGATGATGCTGGCAGGCTGCAGGCAGCTCATGTTGGTGTACATCTCCGCATCCATGAGCCGGAAGGCTATCGTCTTATCACCCACCAGCGCCTGATCGTGGCTCTCGGCGTAGGCGATATTAGGCTCGCCATAGCGGCGGTTGATGAGCGTATACCACATATCGCCCACACTCCACTGCTCGTCCGGCTTTTCCTTAAGCAGCTTGATCCAGTAGTCCGGCAGCCCCATGGCCAGGCGGTGCGTGAAGCCGAATCCGCCTTCATCCACCGGGCGGCAGAGACCGGGCATGCCGCTCATATCCTCAGCGATGATAAGAGCCCCCGGGCAGAGTCGGTGTACCAGTGTCGTAGCCAGCTGCAGGTAAGTGACGGCATCGAGATTCACCCGATTATTGAAATAGCAGCTCAAATCCGTAAACGGCTCATGGCCGTGGTGGACGTAGAGCATGCTGGTGACGCCATCGAAGCGGAACCCATCGAAGCGGTACTCCTCGAGCCACCAGCGAAGGTTACTGAGCAGAAACTCCTGCACCTCGGTGCGCCCGTAGTTGAACAGGCAGCTATCCCAGTCCGGGTGCCGGCTGTCTCGCTCACCGGCGTGGAAATACTGCCCACCGGAGCCATCGAAATCATTCAGGCCTTCCGCCACATTCTTGACGGCGTGCGAGTGCACCACGTCCAGCAACACGGCGATACCCAGGCCGTGCGCCGTGTCGATGAGGTACTTGAGGTCTTCGGGGGTGCCGAAGCGATTACAGGGCGCGAAGAACGACGACACATGATACCCGAATGAACCATAGTACGGATGCTCCTGTATCGCCATGATCTGCACCACATTATAGCCCAGCCCGGCTATGCGCGGCAGCACGGCGTCCGCAAACTCGCGGTAGGTGTGGATGCGCTCTTCCTCACCCGCCATGCCGATGTGGGTCTCATAGATGAAAGGCGTACGTACCGTCGCGGGATTCCAGCGGGTGTTTTTCCACTGATAGGGGGCAGCTGGCTCCCAGATGATGCCGGAGTAGTCAAAGGTCTGCGGGTTCTGCTCAGTATAGCGAATCCAGGCCGGCATTCGGTCGCGATGCTGATTGTCCGCCCCCACGACATGCACCTTCACGTGCTGACCATGCGCCAGCGCATCAGCCGGCAGACGCAGCTCCCAGACTCCCTCTGCGTTGCGCTGCATGGGGTGCGATGCACGATTCCACCCATTGAAATCGCCGATAAGGTAGAGCTCACGCGCTCCCGGAGCCCACTCACGGTACACCCACTCGCCGGTCTGAGCATCGCGGTTGAAGCCGTAGCGGCGGGCGCCGTCGGCAAAGGCCACGATATCCCCGCTGCGGCGGCTGATTCGCTCCATGGCGGCATCATACAGACGCAGGCGACCTTTGATATCGCGCTCAAAGGGTGCCAGCCAGCTGTCAGCCAGCACCAGTCCGGGGATCGGGGCTCTTCTCATGCCCCTATTCTACACGAATGCTTATCGTTTCTCAAGCAAATTGCGTAAAAATTCATGCACGCAGCTTTTCCAGCAGCTCGCAGGCCGTGCGCACACACTGCTCGCAGGGCACACGCCCCTCGCCTTTCAGCTGGCGGCAGGTCACGGCGCCGTTCAGAGCGGCAAACTCCTCACGCAGCTTCTCCTCCAGCTCAGGTGCAGCCTGTATCGCCCCATACAGTGCCCCGCAGAGCCCCTCCGGAGCACGCCCGCCCCCACAGCTCTGCAAGGGCTCGAGCAGCTCCTCTCCGCCAAAGGCGTAGTAGACAGACTGGGCGCAGTTGTAGCGGAGGGGCGGACAGCGAAATACAGAAAGAGCTCGTTCGGCAGCGTTCATAGCGCCATGATTATAGCACCCATCCGCCGAAAGTCAATATGCTGTACTCGGTATTTCCACACATGTCCCGAAGATTCAGGACACGTAGATTACGATTGGAGTATCTCGAAAAGCCAAATGAAAATTGAGGGACGAAGAAAAGCTCGTCGAGCAAAGTGAGCCAATCGGCCGATAAATTTTCATTTACGAGTTTTTCGAGATGCCCGAATGAAGATTTCAGAATACCGAACGTAGGAAGTTCCGCAACCTGCGGCTACCATATTTGACCACCACCGCCAGTCCGGCGGTGATTTCGCAGGCGGGCAAAGCCCGCGAAACTCACCATTCTAAATTCTAAATTCTTAAATCTTAATTATTTTCTGCGACGGCGCGCCGCCAGTGCTGCCAGTGCCAGCAGACTCAACGTTGCCGTAGTTGGCTCCGGAACAGCAGCAGTAGCAATGCTCACCTTGCCGGAAGCCGCGCCTTCATAGACCAGACGATAGCCGTCCAATTCTGCATTGCTGAAAGCAGCAGACGCCTCTGTGGTCATTGCTCCGGTCCAGGAATCGCTGCCGATAATCAACTCATCCACCCCGGTGAAGAGTGTAAGCGAGCTGTCGACAGTCAGCGATTTTACCAGATTCACCGTTGTATTATCCAACGCTACACCGCCCAGAGTAAGGCTGCTGCCCAGCTGCAGGCTGTTGCCTGCAAGATTCAGCATGGATCCCTCCGCCATCACCAGATTAGCATTCAGAACAGAGCCGGATCCGCTCACCCGCAAGGAATCAATGACCGTGAGCGTTGTCTCCGTTTCCGTGGAAACCGTATGGACTGCACTCCTGAAGAGCCCCAGAGAAGAACCGCCGCCCAGCTCCAGAGACTGAAGCTCCATTTCGTCCCCGGCGGTAATCTCTGCCATAGAAGCATTTACCGCACTCAGTGACTCCAGCCCCTCCAGCGTGGCCAATATGTTATTCTTCACATTATCCAACACCACAACCGGGGCAGAAATGGTACCGGCATAGCGGTCAAACCCATCGGCATATCCACTGGAGCTGACATTCTTCAGGGTCACCTTATCGGCTTCAATGTTGCCACCGATAGAAGCCTTATTGCCGTCAATCGTGACAACGGATGAAGCGGCAGCCCCCTTGGTGATACCACCCTTGATGACACCGCCGGAGATAGTCACCTCTGCGCTGCCTACCGTACCGCCGGTTAAGCCGCCTGCCACAATATCACCGGTAATCGTACCGCCGCTCACGCGGATATTAGCGGATCCAACGGTTGAGGGAGCCCCCATGGAGCCACCGTATACCGTGCCGTTTACCGTGCCGCTGTTGATGTTCAGGTTGACCTGATTAATGGTTCCGTTACCACTGGCAGCCCCACCGATGATGTTGCCTTTCACCGTTCCGCCGTTGACGTATACGTTAAATGATGCGGCTTTGGCGTGCTGCCCGCCTTCGGCATAGCTGCCCGCAATGGCAACATCCGTACTGGGAGTGTATTTCTTACCCGTACCTTCGATAACGGCACCCTCCGCT
Source organism: Akkermansia sp. (assembly GCA_017409465.1). Classification (GTDB taxonomy): domain Bacteria; phylum Verrucomicrobiota; class Verrucomicrobiia; order Verrucomicrobiales; family Akkermansiaceae; genus Akkermansia. Next base: position 4,518 of record JAFQSQ010000019.1, read on the forward strand.
ATTTCCAGCGTCAAATCACCGGCATTGCCGTTGTTCATCACACCGAAAATGGCATTCACCGCCGTACCGGTCAATTGCGCATTCACCGCACCGGTAGGATTGCTGTTTGTCAGCCCAATCCAACCCTCCGTGGAGGTGATGACAAATGAGGAATCCGACGAGGGGGAGGTAGTAACCAGGTGACTACCGGCTGCAACAGTCTGACCGGTAATACCGGTGTAGTCGACATTGCTGCCGACAGCAGCCGCAGCATTGTCATGCCCCCCGGCCGGCATATTTGCCAGAACGGTATTTGCCACCAGCCCGCTGACAGCGGCTGCATCCTGAGTGGTGATGTAGGCGTGCTCCGCGCTGTACTTTCCGAGCGTGGTCGGTGCGTAGGCGGTATCCGTCCAGGTCAGATTGGTAATGCTGCCATCCGCGCCGGAAGCGGAGAAGAGGATACCGTTCAACCCCTGCCCCTCTGTTGCAGACAATCCCTGGCCGATGAGCATGTCTCCCAGCCAGACATAGTACCCCTTGAGCACATTATCTGCCGCATTGCCATTGTGCCACACGACGCGCAGGGAATCCGGTCCGGAAGCAGAGTTGTCCTGACAGAACAGGATATCATCCCCCCACATGATGTAGCCTTCGCTCAGATTAAGCGTTCCGCTGTTCGTGCCGTCGCCCAGAGAAATGGAAAGCGCATTGTCTGCCGACAGCCAGCCGCCCGTCTCACCATTGCCGAAGACTGCCGAAAAATCTACCGTGTACCCATTGTCCATGGTAAAGGCATTCCCACCGACTAGGATTGCGCCGGCTCCGGCACTGACCGTTCCCACGGTTGCGGATTCCCACCCGCTTGTTCCCTGTCTCTCCAGCCCGGCAGTGCGCCCGCCGATTCCCATTCCCTGTGCCAGATTTCCGGCAATGATCAGAGCCCCCTGTTCTGTGGGATGAAGACCATCCGTGGCATTCATGAACGCGTCCGGGGCAATGAATTTACCGGCCGTCACATCCACAAGTCCGCGATTCACTTCCACATAGACCACCTTACCCTGCGTGGCAGCACTCGTGTCCGTATTCCAGTGATTCACCCACTGCTTCAACAACCCGTTGTACTGTTCCGCGGCAGCGCGACAGGTATCATCCGAGCCATGTTTGCTATTTTTGACTCCCCATGTGGGGACAGACATGACATAGAAAGTATCACTGTCGCTGTTGACCACATCGGAAACGATGATGCCCATCGTTCCAAGATGGTTTGTATTTGCTTCCCATCTCCAGGTGTTGGTTGAACTGTCCAGGGAAACTGTACCGCCAAGCATTTTCTGCATCTGCCCGGTATAAGCAGAAGCCGCCGCATTCTTATCTACATCAGACAACAGGTCATTGGTTCCCATCATACAGACAAAGGTGTTGCAGTCAAAGCTTTCACCCGCAGATGCCGTGGAATGCCCACCATAATTCACACCGGAGCCATAGGAAACCCCGTTGACGGTGTAGCTGACAGAACCGGAAATGATATTGTGTGTGCGCCCGGAGGACTGAGCCAGATGCACATTATCAAACTTCACTCCGCCATAGGCTGTGCTGTGCTTATCCCTGTCATCCAAGCCGGAAAAAACGGTATGATACCCGGATCGGGGACCTACTATTTCATTTTCAATACCACCGTCCACCAGCGTCTTGAAAAGCTGCCAGCGGTGTGACTGGTTACCATAGCCGTGCGTAATAGAATCGCCAAGGAACATGGTGCGCCCTACACTGGTACCATCCTTGCGCTCACTTTCGAAAGGCAGCGTATAATCGGGCGGAAGCTCATAGGTACTGACATCCAAAGTAGAGGGTGTATACAGAGTGATACCCGTTACATAGTTCAGATTAATGTAGTAACCCTGTGTTTCCGTGTGTGAGGAATACTTGAGAGTGGGAGCTGTGTAGACAGAGGTATCGCCGATGGATACAGACACGCCGCTGGAAGAACTGTTTGTGATGGTAAATGTCACATTGTTCGAAGCGTCAGCATGTTGACTCAGCGTTGAGTAAGATATGGGAGTCACGTCGTTCCAGACAGACCCTGTCCAGCCGGTAATGGAGGGAGTATAAGTGCTGCCATCTGAATTCTGCGTACGGGTATCAGCCAAACCGTAATTCGCGAAGTTACTTTTATATTGCAACATGTAGGAGGGCAGATAGTCATGCCCCTGTGCGTAATTATAGAGACTGTTCAGATTAATGGTCAGGTCTACGGTTGTTCCGGAGGCGGACTTAACCGCAAAAAAGCCATTCCCATCGTAGACAATGCCATTTTCCGCATCCTGAAATGCAGATGAGAAATCAGCACTTGTGTAAGTCACCGCAGCGGACGCACTATTCATACAGCACGCCAGAAGAGCAGCTAAAAAGAGCGTTCTTTTCATGGTGGTATATGTAAGAATGTTTCTAAAAAAGAATCAGGAATCCTTGTCGCGAACCTACCACAAAACATACGGCAAGTACAGAAAAAAGTGACCGAAACGGCAAAAAAACTACCATTTCGGTCAGTAATACAGAAAAGAGAATGAATCAGCGCGCGATAGGCATGAGGGGATACGGATTTTCCGGCAGGGGTGGCAGCGGTTTATCCGTCTTTTCCGTCACCTGCAGCTCCGAGATGGGGCGAATGGGCATGAGCACCTCCCCCATGTCAGCGTAGCAATGCTTCTGCGTCAGCCGCACCGTATCACCGGGCGTGAGGGAAGCGAGCGTCTGGAGGACAGCAGACTCCTGCCCCGGCACATCGGCTGCGGCATCGATGAGTATTTCCGAACCGGGCTCCGCCTTGTCATCGCCGTATTTGCCTGGTTTGGAATAAGCTTCATTGGAGAGCACACGAAAGACGGCCACCGCGGCCGCATGGCCGCAGCGGTCCGGGCAGAGGGCGGTACGCCCCATGCAGGGTATCCTGCGCGTACCGAGGAACTGAGCGGTCACGGTATTGGAGGCCAGCAACTCAGCCTTTGCCGGGAGGGGCGCGGCCTCAAGAGAGAGTGAGGACACGAGGGCGACAAGAAGAAGATAGACAGACCTGAACATAACGGTAGAGACAAAAGAGGGGGGGCAAGGCTTCAAACATTTTTACGCAGCAGGCAGCAGAAGCCCCCTGCCCCGAAACCGTGGTGCGGGTAGAGACGATACGCCGGAAAATCAACCAGACGGGAACGGAACGGTGCCAGGGTCGGCACCTCCACCGCCGCCCAACCGGGCACGCGCCGAAGGATGTAGGCCATCACTTTCTCGTTCTCATCCGGGTCGTAGGTGCAGGTGGAGTACAGCAGATGCGCCCCGGGAGCCGCGCACTGCACCGCCGCCAGCAGGATACCCTTCTGGCGCTTGGCGTTACCGTTCACCATGGCCGGTCCCAGGCAGCCGGGATTGCGAATCCCCTTGCAGAGCAGCGATTGGCCGCTGCACGGGGCATCCACCAGCAGCAAATCAAACTGTTGCCCCTCTGCCGCCCACTGGTCAGGGCGCAGCCCCGTCACCGTCACATTCGGCACACCGCATTGCTCCATATTCTGCCGCAGAATCCCGCGTCGGGCAGCATTCACCTCGTTGGCCGCGTGGTTCACCGGCAGGTAGCGCGCCGACATCAGCATGGATTTACCGCCAGGGGCGGCACAGAGGTCGAGACTGCGGGCGGGAGGCGGCACCAGCTCCAGCGCGGCCGATTCCCAGCAGGAGGATAAATCCAGCATGTAATACAGACCTGCCCGGTAGTCCGGGTGCGCGGTCGGCCGGGAAATCCCCTCCCCCGTCAGCGGCACCAACACGCGCGGCGGCAGCCAGGGCGCCGTACTCATGTCTGCGCAGGGAAAAGGCGGCACATACTCCGGCGGCGCTTTCGGGGTGAGCACCACCGCCGAGCGGGAGGAATCGCCCGCGCGCATCGCCGCCAGCAGGGCGGCTGATTCCGCATCATCCAGAGCCAGCCGTTTGCACAGCCGCTGCTCGCCATGAGAAGCCTCCTGCATAAAGGAATTTACGAATTTGGAGTTACGAATGACGGGTTTGAATTTCCGCTCGCTCTGCTCGCATGATGTACGATGAGAGCAGCAGCGTGGCCTCAGTGCCCGGCCTCGCGCAGCGCCATGGCGGCTGCGCCCACCATACCGGCCTCATTGCTGAGCATGGCGGGCAGAATCTTCAGCTGTGCAAAGTGCTTGGCGTACACCTGATTCTTCACATACTCCCGCAGCGGCTTGAACAGCCAATCACCGGCCTTCGCCACACCGCCACCGATGATGAATGCCTCCGGGTTCAGGATATAATGACAGCTCACCAGACAGCAGGCCAGCTTGCGTGCCAGGTCATCCCAACAAGCCAGCGCCACCGGGCACCCGGCCTCTGCCGCCTTTTCCAGCCCGAGCGGGGAGCAATCCTCCTCCGAGCGGGTCAGCCCGGCGGCTGCGTAGGCAGCGATGGCGTCTGCCGTCAGATTGCGGTGGCCGATATAATCCTCCAGCGCCCCGTAGTTCTTGTAATAACCGGAACGGCCGCGATAATCGATACTCATCTGCCCCAGCTCACCGGCGGCGCTCATGTGCCCATGCAGCATCTGCCCATTGACGATGATACCGGAGCCCACACCCGTGCCAAGCGTCAGACAGACCAGATTCTTCATCCCGCGGCCCGCCCCCAGCTGCCATTCCGCATAGGCCATGCAGTTGGCATCATTATCCACAGCGGCCGGCAGACCGGAAAGCTCCTCCAGCAGACGGCGAGCCGGTACATCATACCACCCGGGCACATTCGCCAGGCTGTCTGCCATACCGGCATCATGGTCCACAAATCCGGGAAGCCCCATCCCCACGGCCTTGAGGTCGGGGTATTTCACCTGCAGCGCCTTGATGCGCTTGCCCACCTCCCCGAACACGGCCTCGGGCGTGCCGAAATCCATCGTCGGCACCGGCTCCGCACGTTCAATGATATCAATTCCCTTCACCACGGCAATCTTCACGGAAGTACCGCCCATATCCACCCCGATAGCTAACTCATCTTCGTACGCCATGTCTCCATTATGCGGATTTTCCGGGCAAGGTAAAGAAAAAAAAACCACAGGAAATCACTCTGCCCACATGTGTCCCAAAGATTCGGCATAAACATCCATCATACACTAAAAATCGAAACGTTTTGTCAACTATCCCCCGGTGGGGTATCATGCAGCCCATTTATCGGCAGAAGTTCCTCTGTCGCAGAAGCTCCGGCGAGACAAGTCCGCAGCCCCCAAGGCGGCGGATCCCAGGAGCTCATGGTATGGGCGTCATCAAGCGCCGTATCAATACAGGACATCGCTTTACACCGCCCTGAAGGCTCCTTTATTGAGCCTGGAAACGGCGGTTAATCTCGCTGAGCGCGAACGGTATCAGCGTGGGTTTACCACCGGGGGTGCAGTAGGGAATCTCGCAGCGCAACAGCTCTGTCAACAGCGACAAAGGACGCTGCAACCAGGGCTCCATATCTTCCCGGGCGGCGTACCGCTGCGCCAACTGGCGAGCGAAGGGTTCAAAGGGATTGCGTGCGCGGTTCAGCCGCACTTCACCACGGGTAAACACCTGCAGCAACTCCTGCATGAAGGGGGCGATGTCGCTCATCGGCAAAAGCGCGGGGATGGCCTCGATACGCAGCGTATGGCGCCCGAAGCGACTGATGGAGAAGCCGGCTTGCTCCAGCTGCTGTGCCGCCTCCAACGCCACCCCCATATCACGGGCATCCAGCTCGAGCAGCTCCGGCACCAGCAATCGCTGCGACATCATCGGGCGGCGATTGCTCTCCAACAGCCGCTCGAAGAGGATACGCTCGCGGGCTGCCCGAGGTGCCAGCAGAACCAGCCCTTCTGAGTTTTCGAAGATGGCGTAGCGCTCGTGCAGATTCCCGATGTGGCGGAAGTTCGGCAACTCCGGCTCTGCCGGTTGAGGTGGGGTCGCTCGTCGCTCTTCCCGGGAGCGCGGCGCCGCCACAGGCACCGAGGGCGCAGGCGGCAGGGGCAAATCCTGCTGTTGGGGCTCAACTATCGGCTTCAGAACCGGAGCCGGCTGAATCGGGGGAACGGGAGCGGCAGGACGCCGCGCGGCTGATGGGGCAGAAGTCGGAGACGGGCAGAGCGGCGGGCATGGCTCATGGTTCACCTCAGCGGCGGCGGGGGCGGCAGCCTCACCCCGGGCATGCGCCGCCAGGGTCGATGCGACAGCCTCAATCACGGCCAGGGTCAGCTCTGAAGGGCGGCGGAAACGCACCTCGCGCTTGGCGGGGTGGACATTGACATCCACCAGGGCGGGCTCCACCTCCAGGTACAGGAAGAGCCCGGGATGCAAGCCGGTGGGGAAGCCGCCATAGCCATCGCGCACCGCGCGGGCGATGATGGTATCCTCAATCGGGCGGCCGTTGAGGAACACATACTGCATCCGCTTGTTACGCCGCGCGGCGGAAAGGGGCATCAGATACCCGGACACCCGCACCCCGGGAGCCTCCGTCGGGCGAATCCGCATGAGCGTCTCGGCCACCTCGCGCCCCACAAAATCAGCGATGCGGAACCGCAGGTCATGAGTCGTCGCGACGTCAAACACCACGGAGCCATCACGCACAAACGTGAAGCGAATATGCGGGAACGCCAGGGCGTGCAGGCGCACCTGATGCTCTACATGCCCGGCTTCGGTCTCATCGCTCTTCAGGAACTTGCGTCGTACCGGCGTGTTGAAGAAGAGATTGGTGATGCAAATCTCCGTCCCGGGCGCACAGCCGGCATTCATGAGCGGAGCCATGTCGCCCCCCTCGCACGAGACACGCCAGCCCTCCACCTCCTGCGCACGGCGCGTTGTCAGCGTGAGCTGCGAGACAGAAGCGATACTGGGCAACGCTTCTCCACGAAATCCCAACTGATTGATATTGAACAGGTCTTCCACCTGTTTCAATTTGCTGGTGGCATGGCGCAGCAGACACATCCGGGCATCGGCACGACTCATCCCGCAGCCATCGTCCGTCACCTTGATGAGCGAAACCCCGCCACGACGGATTTCGACGCGTATGGAGGTAGCGCCGGCATCGATGCTGTTCTCCACCAATTCCTTGACCACAGAGGCCGGACGCTCCACCACCTCACCGGCCGCCACCTGGCTGGCCAGTGTATCACTCATCAGGTGGATATTCTGCTGCTCCTCCATGGTATCACTCTGCCGGGGAACTTTATCATGCCCGCCCCACGGCGTCAACTCAACAATTAGCTGCCGACAATGCCTGCATGGCTCTGCTGACACAAAAAGACACGCTGACAGCTGGAAAAAAGCGACAGTTCCGTGTATGCTGAGACTCCAGGTGAAAAAGTGTCACATATGCGGAAAGCGAGCCTCTATCTCGCTCACTCAGATTATCAACGGGCAAATCTCCGAACTTGCTCTCTGCGAGAGCTGTGCAAAGGAAAAAGGCATCTTCGACCCCCAGACGCTCACCTTTGCTGAAAAGTTTTTTCCGGAAGACATCAAGGCCAAAGTCGATAAAATCGTACGCGAGCTGGCCGGGATGCAGCAGGGGGAAGCCACCGATTCAGCGAAAGACGAGCAGCGCGATTTGCTGGTGCGCTGCCCGGTATGCCAGTTCTCGCTGTCGACACACCGAAAAACCGGCAGACTGGGTTGCCCCTCCTGCTATACCGTATTTGCCAGGGAGCTGGCTCAGGAAGCCGGGGTCATGAGCAGTGATACCACCGACTCTCCGGCCGATGAAAGAACCGAATTGGAGCGTGAGCTGCAGCAGGCCATCGAGCGCGAGGATTATGAGACCGCTGCCGTGCTTCGCGACCGCATCCGCCAACTCAATGACACCCCCCACCCATGACCTTCGAACAACTCATCCAGGCAACGCCTCCGGAATGGCTGCTCAAGAGCAGCGATGCCGATGATATTGCCATCGTCACGGTAGGGCGTCTGGTGCGGAATCTGGACGGTTTCCCTTTTCCCGGCTGGAGCACGGCAGATGACCGTAAGAAAGTCAGCGAGCAGGTACTGCCCGTTCTCCGCCAATTGAGGGGGATGAAAAACGCTTTCTGCGCCGAACTCAGTGACCTGAGCTATGAGCAGCGTCGGCTCCTGCTGGCGCGCAAACAGCTCACGCCCTGCATGGCGGCGCGACAGGACGGCTGCCACATCCTCATCCCCCCCCGGCAGAATGCCATCTACATGGTCAATGAGGAGGAGCACCTCGTCGTCCACTGCTGCCAGCGAGGCAACAGAATCCGCGACATCCTCAACGACCTGAGCAAAATCGCCGCCACGCTCGACGGTAAGCTGAACTTTGCCCGGCTCCCCGAGACCGGCAACCTGACAAGTCTTCCCTCAGAAGCCGGTGACGGCCTGCAGCTCTACACCATGCTGCATCTCCCGGCGCTGACGCTGGGCAATATGATGTCGCAGGTGACGAAAGCACTGGAGAAGCTCCATATCAACATCTCGCCCTGCTACTCCGACGGTGAGGATGACACCGGCAGCCTCTTCATCCTCTACACCCTGCCCGGGCCGATTGACAGCACGGCTGAGATTGCCGGGCACTACCAGAAAATCCTGCGACAGCTCATCACCCGCGAGCGCCAGGTGCGCCAGCGGCTACTGGAGGATCCGGAACTCCGCCTGGCAGACAATGTCGCCCGAGCCTACGGCACCCTGAGGCATGCCCGCCGACTCACGCTGCGCGAAACACGCAATGCCCTCTCCATGCTGCGTCTCGGCACGGCCACACAAGTGCTTGAGTGGGAAAACCTCGACCCGACCGATGCCACCGACTCACTCAAGGAGCTCGACCTGATTATCGCACTCACCAGTGCCGCCGCCCGGGAGGAGGAAGAACCGGGGCTGCCCACCGCGCGAGCCACCCTCACACGCAGTTTCCTGAAAGCGCACCCCCTGCACTTCGCCCCCGAATTTTCATAAAGACAGAACAACACCCGACATGAACAACTTCACCCCCAGAGCTCAGCAGGTCATGAATCTCGCCCGCCGCGAGGCCGACCGATTCCGCCACAACTATATCGGCGCCGAGCACGTACTGCTCGGGCTGCTCAAACTCGGCCAGGGCGTGGCGGTCAGCGTCATGGAAAACAACGGCATCAACATCGCCGCGCTGGCCGAACGTATCGAAAAAACGCTCATCCCCGGCAATGCACCGGGCACAGAGGGCTCCCTGCCCTATACACCGAGGGTTCGCAAGCTGCTGACGATGGCCGGAGAAGAGGCCAAATCCCTGCGCCATACCTACATCGGTACCGAGCATATCCTGCTGGCTATCCTGCGCGATTCGGATGGGCTGGCCTGGCATGCGCTCTCCTCGGCCGGGCTCAGCTACGACTCCGCTCTCAAGGGGGTCCAGCAGGAAATCAGCCCCAAATTCAGCGTCGATGATGAACAGCCCTCCCACCGCCAGGGCGATGACGGCATGCCCCGCCGCCCCCGCGATGAAGAGGAAGAAGACGATGAAATGTTCCTGAACCGCCAGTCTGCCGGAGGCGGCGGCTACGAACGCGGGCGTACCCCGGCGCTCAAGGCGTTCGGACGCGACCTGACCGAACGCGCTGCCGCCGGTGAACTGGATCCTGTCATCGGGCGCCACGCTGAGATTGAGCGAGTCATTCAGATTCTCTGCCGCCGCACCAAGAACAATCCCGTCCTGCTGGGCGAGGCAGGCGTTGGCAAGACTGCCATCGTGGAAGGACTGGCTCAGATGATTGTGGCCGGCGATGTACCGGAATTTCTGCTGGGCAAGAAAATCATCTCCCTGGATCTGGCGCTCATGGTCGCCGGCACCAAGTACCGCGGGCAGTTCGAAGAGCGGCTCAAGGCGGTCATGGACGAAATTCTGAGAGAGAAGAACATCATACTCTTCATCGATGAGATGCACACCCTCATGGGGGCAGGCTCAGCCGAGGGCACGATGGATGCGTCCAACATCATCAAACCCGCCCTTTCCCGTGGCGAAATGCAGGCCATCGGCGCCACCACGCTCAACGAGTTCCGCAAGCATATCGAGAAAGATGCAGCGTTTGAGCGACGTTTCCAGCAGGTTCAGGTCGGCGAACCCTCTGTGGAAGATACCATCCTGATACTCCGTGGCATTGCCCCCCGCTATGAAGAGCACCACCACGTCCGCTACACAGAGAAAGCGCTCAGCGCCGCAGCCAACCTCTCCAAGCGCTACCTCACCGGCCGATTCCTGCCGGACAAAGCCATTGATATCATGGACGAAGCCGGCTCGCGCATGCGGGTAGCCCGCATGACCCGCCCGAGCAACATCAAGGAAATTGAGCAGGAGCGTGCCCGGCTGGAGACAGAGAAAAAAGAAGCTGTCAACAACCAGGATTTCGAACGCGCCGCTCAGCTCCGCGACAGAAGCCAGGAGCTCAAGAAGACGCTCGCCACCTCACTGGACAGCTGGAAGAGCGATATGAACGCAGCCATCGCCGATATCACCGAAGACGATATCATGGCGGTCGTCTCCAAGTGGACCGGTATCCCCCTTGCCCGCATGGAGGAAAAGGAGACCGAGAAGCTCCTGCACATGGAGGAAGAGCTCAAGAGCAAGGTAATCGGGCAGGACGTAGCCTGCTCTGCCATCTCGCGCGCCCTGCGCCGCAGCCGCGCCGACATCAAGGACCCCCGCCGCCCCATCGGCTCGTTCCTCTTCATGGGTCCCACCGGTGTGGGCAAGACCTACCTGGCTCGCAATCTGGCCGAAATCATGTTTGGCACAGCCGACGCGCTCATCCAGGTGGATATGAGCGAATACATGGAGAAATTCAGCACAAGCCGCCTGATTGGCTCGCCCCCCGGGTATGTGGGACACGACGATGGCGGCCAGCTCACGGAGCAGGTGCGCCGCCGCCCCTACGCCGTCATCCTCTTCGACGAGGTGGAGAAGGCGCACCCCGATGTCATGAATCTGCTGCTGCAAATTCTGGAAGAAGGCACGGTGACGGATTCTCTGGGACGCAAGATTAACTTCTCCAACACCATCATCATCCTGACCTCCAACGTGGGCGCCAGCCTCGCCAGCAGACAGGGCACCATGGGCTTCGGCGCCATGGCCTCAGCTGAAGCGGACTACGATACCATGAAAGAAAAAATCACCGAGGCCGCAAAGCAGCATTTCCGCCCGGAATTCATCAATCGTTTCGATGAACTCATCGTCTTCCGCATGCTCGAGCGCCGCGACCTGGAGCAGATTGTGGAGCTGGAAGCCCGCAAGCTGGTCAACCGTCTCGCCAGCAAACAAATCAACCTGACGCTTTCGCCGGAGGTCATCAGCATGCTGGTCGACAAGGGCTACGACCCGCAGTACGGTGCCCGCCCCATGCGCCGCGCTATCGAGCGCCTGCTCGAAGACCCCATTGCCGAAGCCATCCTGCGCGGTGATCTCACCGCCGGGCATTCCTCCCGCGCCCTGCGTCCCGAAGGAACGGATCGTATCGAATTCGCCGAGCAATCTCCCCCGACGGAAGAGAAAAAAGCAGCGAAACCGCGTAAGAAAAAAGAAGCATCTGACGCTGCCCCCAGGAAGCGGAGTCCGCGCAGAAAGAAGAGTGACGCCTGATGTCCACCTATGGCAAAAGCCCCGGAGGCCTGATGAGCTCCGGGGCTTTTGTCTGCAACACCACTTCAGCGCACCCAGCGACCGGCACCGGCAGGCAGGCGCCCCTCACCCACGGGCTGGTAGCGGGTTGACTCCAGATTACCCCACAGGGGAACCCCGAACACCTCTTTCCACTTGGCGCTCATACTCTGCCCCGTGTAGCAGCCATAGCTCCAGCACTCGGCATCGGGCGCGAAGATATCGCGGCGGATATGCGTGGCGAGGTCATTCTCATGCATCCACTCAGTCGAGGCTCCGATGATGTCGTTGCTGTAGTCCAGCATGAAGGCATGCGGATTGGAATGACCGAAATAATAGAACGAATTGATACGCTCCCCCTTGCGTGGAGCCTTGTTGATCGCCTCATACGCCTCGGCGGCACTGTCTACATATACCAGCTTCACTCCGTATTTTCCGGCCGTCTCACGAATCCTGGAGACGAAGTCTGTCTTGTTCTCCTTACTGCGGGTGATGTAGGACGGGCGATAGACAATCCAGACGATGCGCTCCCCCGGCTTCTTCGCCTGAGTCAGCGCTATCTGTACCGTGGATGCGCGGATGAAATTGGCCCACCAGTTATCGTGAGCCGACGGGCCTCGGAAATTCTCCCAGGAGCGCAGCGCAACCCCTCCCGCCAGAATCACTTCCAAACCGTGTGAAAGCGGGCTCAGGGCAACCAGTCCGGCGGCAACTATCAGGCGCATCAGGTTCATAACTGCCACGCAGCATACATTACCCCTGCCCCTTTGTCAAGAGCGCTGTCATAATAATTCATGTAACGAAACATTCTGTAAAGGTGTAATACAGCCTGTGTGTTTTTTTACGCGTCGGCTGTGCCTGCGACGGGCTCATAACCGCTCACACGCAAGAGATATTGCCCGATAGCGGAGGAAGCGGCAACACTGTATGGCAAGATTGGGACTTGCCAGAGATTCGCCCTATATGGTAGCATGTGAGATATGCTGCATGTGTGCCGAAATTTTCTTCTGCTGCTGACCGTCCTGCTGACGGTAACAGCTCTGCAAGTATCGGCGGCTGAATTCGCGCAGAAGACGCCGGACGGCAAGTGGGCCTATGTGCCGCTGGCAGATGGATTTGACTTCCCGGTAGGCAAACCGGATGGCAAGGGGTACTACAAGTCGCGAGGACTGCGTCTGGCTACCCCCCGACACCTGGGCGAAGACTGGAATGGTATCGGCGGCGGCAATTCGGATCTGGGTGACCCGGTATACTCCGTCGGTCACGGGCTGGTAACCTACGCGGCTGATGCCCGTGGGCGCTGGGGCAAGGTTGTCATCGTACGCCATGCATTCCGCGAACCCAAGACTAAGAAAGTGCTCTGCTGCCAGACACTCTACAGCCACCTGGATCGCATCGATGTCGAGCTGGGTCAGCTGGTTAAGCGAGGCGACCAGGTAGGCACCATCGGCACCAACCGTGGCATGTTCCCCGCCCATCTGCACGCAGAGCTGCACTTCAACGTACTGGTCAACTGCGGGCAACAGGGTATCCCCAAGAACGCGGCCAACTATGGGCACCTTTCCAACTTCATCAATCACTACCGCCGACTGACGCCGGAGGAGAAGAAGGTAAAGCTCCCGATTGGCGGGTTCCTTCCCTACAAGGGCACCGATGGGCTCTGATATCGCCGGCTTATGGTGGCCATACCCGACAGGATATGCCTCTTCGGAGGCTCCTTTGACCCGGTGCACGAGGGGCACCTGCACATCGCCCGAGCCGCGCAGGCAGCATGCCGTCTGAGTCGCGTTGTTTTTCTGCCGGCGGCATGTTCTCCGTTCAAGCAGGAGCAGCGCACGATGTTCACTGACGAGCAGCGGCTTGAGCTGCTGCAACTGGCCATCGACGGCATCCCCTGGGCCGAGGTCTCCCCGCTGGATCTGCAGCTGCCCCCACCCAGTTGGAGCTGGCGACTGGTGGAGCACTACCGCCGGCTCGCCCCGCAGGCAGAGCTGTACTGGCTCATGGGCACTGACCAATGGCAAGCCCTGCACCGATGGGCTCGCTATGATTATCTCACCTGCCACCTGCGCTTCATCGTCTACCACAGAGACACTCCGCCGGAGCCTCGCCCCGGAGTTCGCAGCCACTTCATCAGCGGAGTTCACCCGGCGTCCTCCTCGGGCATACGAGCCGCACTGCAGGGGGAAGCTCCCCTCCCTGACGGCTGGCTGAACAATACGGTAGAAGCCCGCATCCGGCAGTGGAGAGAGGGCAACCGTACTGTCGAAATTATTGATGGGAACTCTTCCTAAAAGGGGCTGATCAGTGCGACAAATTGAAAGGACAAGGGACGATGAACAAAGGACGAAGGAAAAGTTCGGCGAGCCTCCGGCTCGCAGCAGGACAAAGGGTCGGGTACAAAGCATTTGCAGGCGAGCAAAGCGAGCGAAGTTCTGCACCTTGTCCACCGTACATTTTACTTTGTACTTTTTGAGCAATTTCAATATGTCGATTTATTAGAGACCCCATATGCCTCTCCCTCTCTCCCCCGCCCGATTCATCTGCCTCCTGTTTTCGTGTCTGCTGGCCGGCGGCACCGGAGACTCGGCGCGCTCAGTGAGTGCACCTGCGCCTGCTGCTACCTTCGGCCAGACCGTCGCGACCGGTGCCCAGCTCAATCAGGTCATGGAGCAGGCGGTGATGTCCCTGTCCCCGGTCATGACCTTCCGATGCTCCGGCAACATGAAACAAATCCTGGAAAACTCTTACTGGAAGGATTACACCAACGCCTACAGATACAAGAGCTCAGCTGAAGGGGAGATTCAACTCACGCTCGACCTCACCGATGCCGCCCGGATGCTCGCAGCCAGCCGGAATCCGGCTCTGGAGCCCCGATTGACTACCACTGAGCGCAAAGCACTGGCAAAGGCTCGCCGCATCGTGGAGGGAAACCGGAGGGGCAGCAGGTTTGACACCATCGTCAGTCTCCACGATGCGCTGGTGGAGCTGGGCGAAACCCGCAGTCTGCACATGCCGACCGCCTCCATGCTTCTGCTGGATGGGGTGGGAGACTGCTGGTTCTACAGTCTGACGCTGCACATGCTGCTGCAGATGGCCGGCATCCCCGCCCATATCGTCACCGGCACGGGCAAGGGGATTCCGCACTCGTGGAATATCGTGCAGCTGGACAACGGCGAGTGGTACCATATCGACACCACCTGGGATGACCCGATTGTCCGCAACTTCGGGTCAACGGGAATCCCCAGCCACCGCTACTTCCTCATCTGCGATACACACATGAGGAAAGATCACACCTGGGTCACCGGTGCCTACCCGAAGAGCGGAACCAATCACGCCACCTACTTCAAAAATCGCCGCATCTATTTCACGGATTACGATGAATTATGGCTCTACGCCATCAGCGTCTTCCGGCAAGGGCACCTCGGTTTCGAAGCATGGCTGGGCACCGCCTACAACGAGGCTGCCTTCAAAATCGGCATGAACCGGGCTGCCGCCGAAGCCCCGCGTCTCCGCTCCTGTGCCTGGATAGCCCCGGAGGAGGGGCGCGAAGGCTCCATCCGTATCCAGTTTCGCTGATGAACAACTCTGATTTTCTGGACGTCGTACGCAGAGCGCTGGGTGGCACCGCCACTCAGCGGGCGGCAGAACTGGCGCTTGCTGCCGTGACGAGAGCCATCAGGGACGGATTGCGCGAGGACGGGGTTGTCCGACTGGCAGGCTTCGGCTCCTGGCGACTGCAAAAACAGGCACGCCGCCGACTGCTCCTGCCTCGCAATCAGGCGGAAATGATACTACCGGAGCGAACCGTTATCCGTTTTATCCCTTCACCGACTCCGCAATGCCCCGATAAGCGCCCGCCGGCAGCGTCATGAACGGCGGAATTGGATTGACACACCCTCGGGAATTGTGTAAAATCTCCGCACCATGAAGAAAAGACTCCGCAAGAAGTATCGCGTGGGCGAGTTCAAGGAACTCTGCTTTGGTTTTTCCTTTGATTACAAGGGCGATGTAGAAGCTCCCGAGTGTGAGCAGTTCCTGCACGCTTTCGTAGAGAATTGCATTGAGGCCAACGGCCTGAACTGCGACGGCAACATCACGGAGGATGGCTGCCACATCTTCGCCACCGCCGTTGATCCCACTCAGACGAACGAAACCCAGCGTCAGGCTGTCAAAGCATGGCTGGAAGCTCGTGAGGACGTGGAAATCAAAACCTTCGGCGAGCTGGAGGATGCCTGGTACGCCAACTGCTGAGGCAGCGCACCGCCGGCTCCCCCCGCACAACATTCAACACGGCTCCGCAGGCGGCCTTCGACAGCCTGCATCCTTTCCCCCGATACAGAGTACTATGAACGATAACCAGACACCGCAGAAACCCATCTTTTCCAAGGGCCTCAAGGGCGTGATTGCCAACGAGACCGGGCTGAGCGATGTTCGCGGCGAGGAGGGACGCCTCCTGTACTGCGGTTACGAGATTGAAGACCTGGTAGACCTCTGCAGCTTCTCGGAGGTCATCTACCTGCTGCTCAACAAACGACTTCCCAATCGAGAAGAGCTCGAAGGGCTCAAACAGCGACTTCGCTTCGACCGCGAGCTGCCCCAGCCCATCCTCGATTTCTTCAAGACAGCCACCAAAACGGCGCGTCCCATGAGCGCCCTGCGCACGGCCGTCTCCATGCTGGGCATGTATGATGACCGCACCAAGGATCCCTCCCAGATGAAGGAAATCGGCCTGTCACTCATCGCCAAGATTCCCGTCATGGCGGCATACTACTACCGCATCTGCCAGGGACTGGACCTGCCGCCCATCCGCACGGATCTGGACGAGGCCTCCCACTTCCTCTGGCTGCTCAAGGGTACGGAGCCCGACCCTCAGGAAGCCCACATTCTGGATGTTGCCTACATCCTGCATGCTGACCACGGCATGAACGCCTCCACCTTCTCGGCGCGCGTGACAGCCTCCACCCTCTCGGACATGTACTCTGCCATCACCGCAGCCATCGGCACCCTCAAGGGACCGCTGCACGGCGGTGCCAACGAGGCCGTCATCGAAATGCTCAAGGAAATCGGCAGTGAGGACAACGTGGAAGCCTATATCAACGAAAAACTCGCCAACCGCGAGAAGATTTTCGGCATGGGACACCGCGTGTACCGCACGCTTGACCCGCGCGCTCCGCAGCTGCGCCGCATCGCCATCCGCCTCACCCAGACCATCGGCGAACCGAAGTGGATTCGCATGAGCGACATGATTGCCAAGATGATGCGAGCCCGCAAGAACCTCAACGCCAACGTGGACTTCTACTCGGCCACGGTGTATTACAGTCTGGGTATCCCCACCCGCATGTTCACCACGCTCTTTGCCATAGCCCGCACCGCCGGGTGGGTGGCACAGATACTGGAGCAGCTGGAAGACAACACCCTCTTCCGCCCGCTCTCCAAGTATACCGGGCCGGATGAACCCCTGCTCGTGCCCGTGCTGGACATGCGCTGATAAATCAATTTCTCATTTTAACAACAACAATACAACAATATGGCAAACAAACCCGTAGTACTCATTATCCGCGACGGCTGGGGCCGCAATCCCCAGGGTCCCGAGGCTGCCAAACAGACAGGCGATGCCACCGTGCTGGCCAACACGCCGTTCACCGACAAGCTGCTGGCCACCTGCCCGCACTCCATGCTGGGAGCCTCCGGCCAGGATGTCGGTCTGCCGGACGGCCAGATGGGCAACTCTGAAGTGGGTCACCTGAACCTCGGTGCCGGCCGCGTCGTGTTCCAGGATCTCTGCCGCATCACCAACGCCATCAATGACGGCTCCCTGGCAAAGAATCCCGTCATCACAGAAGCCTTTGCCAAGGCTGCCGGCACTCGCCTGCACCTCATGGGGTTGGTTTCTGACGGTGGTGTACACTCCCACATCGACCACCTCATCGGTCTGGTACGCATCGCCGCAGAGGCCGGAGTGAAGGACATCTTCATCCACGCCATCACCGACGGCCGCGACACTGACCCGAAGAGCGGCGCCGGTTTCCTGCAGCAGCTTCAGGATGCCGTGGCTCCCTACGGCGCTAAAATCGCCACCGTGGTGGGCCGCTTCTACGCCATGGACCGCGATAAGCGCTGGGATCGCGTAAAAATCGGCTGGGATGCCATCGTGCTGGGCCGCGGTGAGCAGTGCAGCTGCACCCCCGCTGAATATGCCGAGAAATGCTATGCCGAAGGCACGACGGACGAGTTCCTCAAGCCCGGTATCTTCTGCGAAGGCAACACGCAGCGCGTGCGCGACAACGATGTGGTGTACTTCTTCAACTTCCGCGCCGACCGCGCCCGCGAGCTCTCCCGCGCCTTCATCTATGATGATTTCGACGGTTTCGACCGCGAGGCTCAGCCGAAGGTGAACTACGTCACGATGTCGGAATACGAGGCCTGCTACCCCACTCCCGTGGTATTCGAGCAGGAGCAGCTCACCAACATCCTCGGCGAGGTCATCGCCGCCGCCGGGCTCAAGCAGCTCCGCATCGCAGAGACCGAGAAATACGCCCACGTCACCTTCTTCTTCAACGGTGGTGTGGAAACCCAGTTTGAGGGCGAAGACCGCATCCTCGTCCCCTCCCCTCGCGAGGTGGCCACCTATGACGAGAAGCCCCAGATGAGCGTGGGCGAAGTGGCTGACAAGTTCGTGGACGCCATCGCCAACTACGATATCGCCATCATGAACTTTGCCAACCCCGACATGGTGGGTCACACCGGATTCCTGGAAGCCGGTATCGCCGCCTGTGAGGCCGTTGACAAGGCGCTGGAGAAGTGCGTGACGAAGATTCGCGAACTGGGCGGCTGCTGCCTCATCTGCGCCGACCACGGCAACTGCGAGAACATGGTCAACCCGGACGGCTCCCCCAACACCGCCCACACCACCAACCTCGTGGATCTCATCTACTGCGGCCCCGATCAGGACAGCGTCACCATGGAGGACGGCATTCTGGCCGATATCTCCCCCACGCTGCTGCACCTGCTCGGCATTCCCCAGCCCGCCGAAATGACCGGCCACACGCTGGTCAAGTGACACGGCTAATTTTCTTATCCATCCGGGAGCTTCTTCACGCGAAGAAGCTCCCGTTGCTTTTCAGCACTGCCGCACACAATCGGCTTGACTCACCCACGGCGCTTATGTATCATACGCTCATGGAAAACTATACTCTACCCGACCATTCCGTTATCGAGCAAACGGCTAACCCGGCTCAGGCACGAGCCTATCTGAACAAGGTTTACCTCTGGATGGCCTTTACCATGGTCATCACCGCTGCTACCGCTATCTACGCCACACAGTCAGCTGAGATTCTCACCTGGGTGGCATCGAACATCTGGCTCCTTTGCATCGGCTGTCTGGTGATTATCGTCACCATGTGTCTGGCCGCACGAAAACTCACGGTAGGCGCCCTCGGCACCCTGCTCTGCGTCTTTGCCGGGGTGGAGGGGCTGCTGTTCGGCCCCATTCTCTGCGTCTATACCCAGGAATCGCTCGGACTCACCTTTGCCTGCACCGCCGGTATGTTCGGCGCCATGTCCCTGTTCGGAGCCATGACAAAAATCAACATGGGCTCCTGGGGACGCGGTCTGACCATGGCACTTATCGGGCTCCTCATCGCCCTGATTGCCAATGCCATCTGGGGCAACGGCATGATTGACCTCGTTCTCTCGGGGGTGGGCGTGGTACTCTTCAGCATCCTGACGGCCTACGATACGCAGAAGCTGCTGCAGGAGGGGCTCTACGGCACGGAAGAGGAACGAAGCAAGGGTGCCATCCTCGGCGCGCTTGACCTCTACCTCGACTTCATCAACCTCTTCTTGTTCCTCCTGCGCTTCCTGGGTCGCACAGACGATTAAGAGCCCTCCCCCTCTCCCCACCATGGCAGACGTCACAGAACAGCTCACGATACTGGCCATCGATGCCACTCGGGCCATCCTCTCGCCTCTCGGCTTTACTTACACGCTTCAGGCTGAGCCGTATGAGGAAGGAATCTCGCTGATGATTACCAGCCCTGATGCCCGATTCATCATCGGTGATGAAGGCGACCGGCTGGATGACCTGCAGTACCTCATCAACCGTCTTGTTCAGGCAAAGTGGGAAAGTGCGCCGCGTATCAGAGTCGACTGCGACTGCTACCGCGAACGCGCTGAGGCCAAACTCCTGCGGCGCGCCCGCTCAAGAGCGGAGCGTGTCCTGCAAACCGGCAAGCCGCTGATGATGGAGCGGCTCAACGCCTACCAGAGGCGCCTGGTTCACAACGCCCTGGCAGAGATACCGGGTATCTGCACCTGCTCTGAGGAAACCGAATCACGCTTCAAGCGTATCACCATCAGCCGCTGCGAATGTTCCCCCGAATCCTGAGCGTCGTCTTCGTCTCCCTCTGCTCGGCAGGATTCGGGCTGGCTGACACCTATACCGTTTATCTGCCGGACGGTATGGATACCGCAGTCGCTGAAAACGCCCTGGAACCTCTGCGCCGAGCTGTACCGAACGCTGACTACAACTTCATCACCCTGAGGAAGAACTGCAACAGCATGCACGATGCCGTGCAGGCGGCCAAAGCCATCCGCGCCGGGATTACCCATCTCCCCAGTCTTGTACTGGCAGATGAAAACGGAGAGTATGCCGCCATCCCCCTGCACATGCTTGATGACGACACCCTTTCGGCTGCCCACGCAGTTGCGACCGATACAGAGCGCGACGCCAAAAGCGCCGTCCGTCGCTTTCAAGCCAAGGAATACCTGCTCTTCGCCCGGCTGAGCCTGGCTCAGCCGCTGAGCGACGAAGTAATCGAACTCAGCATCAAAAGCTGTAAAACCCTCATGGAGCATGACATAGCCACCCCCCATGACAAACAGCTACTGGGGTTCCGATGCCTCTATCCGCTCCTCATGCTCCAATACACCAACGGCTACAAGGGCGCCCATACTCCCGAGACTGAGGCCAAATTGCTCGAAGCCATCGCCGCATTGGAAGCAGCGCGCGATATCGACCCCGCCTCCCATATCGGCAGGCAGGCTTTCGCTGAGCGTGAGCGTCTCCGCACCGCCCGACGCAAAGCCAGACAATACGAGTGACCGCTCGCTCCGATAAGTGCGCATTTGAATGCGTTTATTTGCCAGCCTAACGTATTTTTGCTTGTCAAAGCTACTTCAAAATGGTAGAATAGCTCGGCCGCACGTTGCGGCAAAAACCGCACTTCTCTCTCAGAGAGGATAACGTGCCCCCATTTAACATCCATACCTCGATTATTCGACTATGAACGAACTCAAAGGTGCATGCATCATCGGACAGTCCGGCGGTCCCACCGCTGTGATTAACGCCAGCGTTCTCGGCGCTGTGCAGACGGCTCTTAACGCCCCCCAGATTACCCGCGTGCTGGGTGCTGCCAACGGTATCACCGGCGTACTCAACGGTCTGCTCTATGACATGGGGCTGGAAGACCCCGTGGAGCTCGAGCTGCTCAAGTTCACCCCCTCCTCGGCTCTGGGTACCTGCCGCTACAAGATGAAGGATCCCGATGTCGATCCCACCGACTACGAGAAGATTCTCGACACCTTCAAGAAGTACGACGTTCGCTACTTCTTCTACAACGGTGGTAATGACTCCATGGACACCTGCAACAAGATTTCCAAGTTCATGCAGAAGAGCGGTTATGAGTGCCGCGTGATGGGCATTCCCAAGACCATCGACAACGACCTCTTCGGCACGGACCACTGCCCCGGCTTTGCTTCTGCCGCCAAGTACATCGCCACTTCCTGCATGGAGGTGAAGCACGATGCCTGCTGCTACGACACCGGTATGGTGACCATCATCGAGGTGATGGGTCGCCACGCCGGCTGGCTCACCGCCGCCTCCGCCCTGGCCAACTACGCCGGTGCCGGTCCCGATCTCATCTACCTTCCGGAGGTTGACTTCGACATGGAGTCCTTCCTGGCTGATGTGGAGCGCATCTACAAGGCCACCGGCAAGTGCATGGTGGTGGTTTCCGAAGGCATCCACGACAAGGACGGCAAGTTCATCTCTGAAGCCAAGACCAACGGCAACGACGGTTTCGGCCACGCTCAGCTCGGCGGTCTCGCCAACAAGCTGGCCGACGTGGTTCGTGCCCGCATCTCCTCTGCCAAGGTTCGCGCCATCGAGCCGTCCCTGCTGCAGCGCTGCGCCACCCACCTGGCCTCCACCACGGACGCTATGGAAGCCTACCAGGCCGGTAAGGCTGCAGTGACCGCCGCAGTTGAGGGTAAGACCGACATGATGGTTGCC
Organism: Akkermansia sp.; assembly: GCA_017409465.1. GTDB lineage: Bacteria > Verrucomicrobiota > Verrucomicrobiia > Verrucomicrobiales > Akkermansiaceae > Akkermansia. Next base: position 26,425 of record JAFQSQ010000019.1, read on the forward strand.
TTCGAGCGCAGCGAGCTCTATGGTCAGTACGTCTGCAACACCAAGCTCCTGCCCCTGGCACAGGTGGCTAACTTCGAGCGCAAGGTGCCCCGCGAGTGGATCAATGCCGCCGGCAACGGCGTGGAGATGGCCTTCATCGACTACGCTCTGCCTCTGATTCAGGGTGAGCCCGGCATGAAGACGGTGCAGGCTCTGCCCCGCTTCGCACGCCTCCGCAAGGTGCTGGCCAAGCCCGTGGCTGAGCTGTAAAGCAAGCGCACATTTTTCATGACATCCCCTCACCCGGGAGCTGCTGTCAGCGGCTCCCGGGTTTTCTGCTATAGCGTTCGATAAATAGCTAAGCAGCAGGAATAGCTTCGTCGGTAGATAAATGGGAGTTTGTCGGGAAGTACGAAGGACAAATTTTTCATTCGTACTCGGTTAATTTTTTGTGGTAAATTGAACGCGTTCGGGGTAAAATCCGAGCCTGCGGAGAAGTCGATGAGAGATCGCAACTAACATCGACCGACTGGGGGTACACCCGCGTTCGTACAGGGGAAGTAA
>JAFQSQ010000020.1 GCA_017409465.1 Akkermansia sp.
GACGAAGTACGAATGAAAAGTTCGCTGCGCTGCGCGCAGATGGTTTCAACTAACGCTAAGCGTCCTTCATCGTTCATCATGCGAGCAGAGCGAGCGGAAATCTGTACCTTGTCCATCGTCCTTTTGACTTCGTACTTCCCGACAAATTCCCATCGACCGATCAATCTTTCATTGCCGGAACAATAAAACAAGGATTAACGTCCCTCGAAGAAGCTGCGGAGAGACTCGAAATCAGACTCAGCGGGGCGGTCAGCGCGGGCGATGGCTTCTTTCTGGGCAGCAGTAATATCCGCCACACCCTTGGAGGCAAGAGCGAGCATCTGCGCCATTTCATCGGCGGTGAAGACAGCTTCCTCGCCGGAGCCCTGCACCTCCACATACTCGCCGCGCTCGGTCATGACCACGTTCATGTCCACCTCAGCATCGCGGTCTTCCACATAGCACAAATCCAGCAGCGGGGTTCCCGCCAGCTTGCCCACGGAAACAGCGGAAACCAGGCAGCGCATGGGGTTCTTCTCCAGCGCACCGGAGGCCACCAGACGATTGAGAGCAATGCTGAGCGCCACGGCAGCGCCGGTGATGCTCGCCGTGCGCGTACCGCCGTCGGCCTGCAACACATCGCAATCCACCCAGATGGTGCGGGCACCCAGGGCTTCCAGATCCACCACGGCGCGCAGGGAGCGACCGATGAGGCGCTGGATTTCCACGGAACGTCCATCCACCTTGCCGGCAGAGCTGTCACGCTTCTTGCGGTCAAGGGTGGAATAGGGCAGCATGGCGTACTCAGCGGTGAGCCAGCCGCCGGGCACGTGCTGGTTCTTCATCCAGCGCGGGACATCTTCCTCGATGGTGACGGAGCAGATGACGCGGGTGTTGCCGAAGCAGGAAAGCACGGAAGCCGTGGCGTGGGGTGCCACGTTAAGCACAAACTGAAGCGGGCGCATCTCATTCTGAGCGCGGTTATCTTGGCGTTGCATACAGGCGGGTTTTACCACATACGCGCGCGGGATTCAATCAAATTTCTTGCCACGGCAGCATGGGAAAGGTAAAATTGCCGCCGTGGAGGGCATAGGACTCACAGCACCGGGCAGCGGGCAGCTGCAACTGACCCCGCGCGGTATCCTGCCGCGGGCAGAAAAGGCATTTGCGCGCAGCGCGGCCATGGGCATGCTGGATCTGGTGCAACACGGGCTTCCCGTGGGGGCGGATGCGGCACTGTCCTGGCTGCAGGAGCAGGCCCGGCAGCGGCTCATGCGCTATTTGCGTGCATTGAGACGGGCAGATACCGCCGCCGCCGCGCAGCTGACCGTTTCCCCCGCGGAAGCCGCCGCCATGCTGGAATCCCTGCCCCCGCTGCATCAGAGCAGTGTCTGTGCCGGCGATATCTGCACCTGGTTTGCGGGGATGGAACTTGCCCTGCATGACAAAGCAGCACTGGCCGGGTGCAGCGTGATAGAGTGGCTCTGCCGACTGGGCGAAGGCTGGCAGCAGCTGGGCATGCTCTGCCTGCATCTGGCAGAAAACGGCGGTGCAGATGCCGCAGAAGCCCCCTTTGCCTTTCTGGCTACTTTCATTCACAAAGCCGGGCAGGATGGCAAGCCGCGTCACGCCCCTATGGGGCTGGCGGCACAGATGAATGATAACGCCGCTCTGGCTGCCCTGCTCCGCCCGCTGCAGCAGGTGGCGGCTCAAAGCCCATTCTGGCAGCAGCTCATCCGCAGCGGCGATATCTACCGCCCCTGCGCCTGGGGAGCGCGGCGGGCTTACGATTTTCTGGAAAGCCTCCCGCTGCTGGAGGCCGCCGGCATCGAAACCCGCATGGTGAACCTCTGGAAGACGCAACCGCCCCGCGCAGAGCTGCAGGTGCAGCTGGAAAAGGCGGGCGACAGCAAGGACGACCGCGCCCCCTCGCTCAACATCAATTCCCTGCTGCGCTTCGTGCCGCGTGTGGTGCTGGGCAACCAGGCACTCACGGATGAAGAATTGGAAGAACTGCTGGCGGCGGATGAGGATGGTCTGGTGCGCTTTCGCGGTGAGTGGATTCGGCTGGACCGCGAGCGGCTGCAACACCTGCTCAACAGCTGGCGGCAGGCGGCCCGCATGGCGGCAGGCGGCATCCCCATGGTCGTGGGGCTGCGCTGGCTGCTCGGCAAACGCCCGGAGCACACCGTCAAACTGCCCCCGGCAGAAGAGGATGCACCCGCCACCGCCGGCCCGGAGCTGGAGGAAGCGTTGCGCCGCCTTGCCCTCTCTGCCCCGGAACCGAACCTGCCGGATTCCCTGCGCCGCACACTGCGCCCCTACCAGAGGGAGGGGGTACGATTTCTGCTGGGAGTGACAGAGAGCGGATTCGGTGCCTGCCTGGCCGATGACATGGGGCTGGGAAAAACCCTGCAGGTGACCGCCTGGCTCACCCACCTGCACCGGCAGGGGGTACTGGCAGAACGGGCGGCACTCATCGTGGCTCCCGCCTCGCTGCTGAGTAACTGGCAGGAGGAAATGGCACGCTTTGCCCCGCAGCTGCGCACCATCCTCCTGCACCCGGATACCCTGACCGCCGGGCAGACGGATACCCTGCGGCGTAACCCCGCGCTGCTGCTGGAGGGCGTGGAAGTGGCCCTCACCACCTACGGCATGGCCACGCGGCTGGCCGAACTGCTGGCAAAGGAAGAGCTGCCCGCCCTGGTACTGGATGAGGCCCAGGCCATTAAGAACGCCGGTTCGCAGCGCACAAAGGCCATCCTGCAACTCAGCTCCCCACGCCGCGTGGCCCTCACCGGCACCCCGGTGGAAAACAACCTCAGCGAGCTACGCTCCCTCTTCGATTTCCTGACCCCCGGTCTGCTGGGCAGCGAAAAGGAATTCAACGCACTGGTGCAGCGCATGGGGACGGATTTAAGCCCGTTGCGACGGCGCATCCGCCCCTTTCTGCTGCGCCGGCTCAAGAGTGACCCCACCCTGCTGCCGGAGCTTCCGCCGAAAACCGAGAAGCCGGCCTACTGCCTGCTCACCCCGGAGCAGACCCGTCTCTATGCCCACGAAGTGGAGAGCCTGCGCGCCGTCATTGCGGAGCCCGACCCGCAGACCCGTCTGAGCCTGGTGCTGCCCCTGCTCAGTCGGCTCAAGCAAATCTGCAACCACCCCGCCCAATACCGGGGCGAGGGCTACTTCGACCCCGCCGCCAGCGGCAAGATGCAGCGTCTGGGCCATCTGGCTCGCTCCATTGCAGAGTCCGGGGACTCCTGCCTGGTGTTCACACAATACCGCAGCACCATCGAACCCCTGCATGATTTTCTGGCAGGCATCTTTGGTGCCCCCGGTCTCACCCTCCATGGAGGCACCCCGCTGGCAGAGCGGCGCGAACGCGTGGCCGCCTTCCGGCATCCCGGCGGACCGCGCTTCTTCATCCTCTCCCTCAAAGCCGCCGGCACCGGGCTCACCCTCACCCGCGCCCGCCACGTCATCCACTTCGACCGCTGGTGGAACCCGGCGGTGGAAAACCAGGCCAGCGACCGCGCCTACCGCATCGGTCAGACCCAGCCGGTACTCATCCACCCGCTCATCTGCCGCGGCACCATCGAGGAAAACATCCACCGCATGCTCACCGCCAAACGCGCCTTGGCAGACAATCTCCTGTCCGGCGGGCTGGAAAAACTCCTCCTCACCCTCCCGCCGGGGGAATTATCCGAACTACTGGGACTTACCCCGTGAATGAGAACATGAAAAAGAACTCTTCTACGCTGAATTTGACTTTGTTTGCCGAGGATGTAACACGACTGCATTTTCCGGCCGAACTGTCGAGCAAGGTAGCCCGACTCATGGATACAGACAACCGATACGTGGATTTGGTAAAAAACGATACCATGGAAAGGATACACCCGGCACTCCGGCAAGTGATACGCCTGCTCCCCGGCTTGGGTGGCGACCATCGCCACCTGAGCATCATGAAATATGCGGAGAAAGTATGCCCCAACCGGGATGTCGTTATCCTGACTCCGGATGAAGTGCGCATCCTGGCTGAGCAGCAGACCATCCTCGAATATGCGTATTACTCACGTTTCGCGCGTGAAACGCGGTTCCGGGACACGGAAAGTTTTTTCCTGGTGACTTTTCCTCAGGGTGCAACGAAATCACTGCCGGATATCGCGGGTGCTCCCACGGGCATCTACGGTGGCAGCTCCTTCATGCTCACCACAGATATGAACCTGCTGGATGATTTTCTGAATGCCTGCGGGCAGGCGAACATTGAGGCTCCGGCTGTCCGAGTTGACTATTTTTCTGTTGGAGCCTTCATCTGCTGGTATGTCTGGCCGGACACCCTGGAATCGGTGTCTGCCCTGCGAGCCGGACTGGAGCTGCATATTCACCCCGCCATGCTCACGGACAGGGACGATTGCATCTACCCGCTCTCTCGCCACGTGCTGCACAGCAGGAAATGGAGACGTTTCCTGCGCCCGGAAGAATAAACACACACACGGAAAAAGCAGCAGCGTTTGAAGTCGATTAGCTATCAGGCATGCTTTGCCTGCGGCCTTCCCGGGTATACCGGCGACAAGCCCGGCCGGGCTTGTCACGCCATAGCTTTAGCGACGGCGGCGGGAAACCAGAGCAACCAGCGCCATAAGACTCAGCGTAGCCATAGTCGGCTCAGGAATAGTGGCCCCCCGGAGATAAACAACGCTCTCATCAGCATTGAAAACGAGACATTCATCACCGTAGGTCTGCCCATGGAACGTGAGGGTGACATTGTTTGCCTCAAATCCCGCAACCCCACTGAACAGCAATAAGATACTATCGTCTCCCACCTGCACCGGGGTATTGGTACCGAAAAGGTTTATGAGAGCCCCATCCGAAAAGCGAAGCATAGCCCCATCCAAATCCCATATACCGCCGTATAATGAGTAGGAAGAGCCGGAGGCAAGCGTAAGCTCCGGACAATCCAATAGGCCGCAGACAGGGGTCTCACGAATAAGCTCATCCAGAGATGCCACTGCTGAAACCGGTTGAACGGCGGCCTCCTCCGTACCGCTCTGCAGCATGGTATCATCACCGAAAACCACCGATTCCGATACGTTCAGCCTGCCGCCGCCGGACAAAACAAGCAGAGCGTTTTCGCCACTCTGCACGCTGAGGCTTTCCCCCTGCAATACGGCGTGGTCAGTAACTTTCAGCGTACCGTTCAACAGGGAGATATCGCCCTCCACCACGCTATGGCGGGAGGCATCCTGCGCCACATTGTTATCGGCGTACGAGAGAGCATATTGCTCAGTATATTGACCGGTGAAAACAATCTCACCACGCTGTTCGGAGTTATGATAATCAGCATTCAGCTCCAGAGAACCGCCTATGGAGACGGCATCCCGGAACTCAAGACTACCGCCATCTGCAGCGGAAAAGCAGCTTTGCCCCGCACGGATACTTTTCAGCACCACGGTATTCGAGGTATCGTCATAGACGCTGTTATTACCAAAAACAACCTTTCCGCTGTTATTGAGGATATGGAGATTCCCTACCATATCAATGGCACCGGCACCGTCTCGCGCCGCATTCCCGGAAACGGATACATCTGCGTTATCACAGATGCGGACACTGCTGCCGGTATCCCCGGCATACACAAATGCCCCGCTTTTACCGACATAGTTGTTATGGATTCGGATATCTCCCTTGTTGCCGGAAAGCGACAGAGAAGAGCTGTTCCCCTCCAGGCAAATGACCCCGCCGGAAGTTGCAAGTGCCGCATTGTCGGAAAGCGACACAGCACCTGTATTGTCATCTATACAGAGAGAACCGCTCAGGTTAAACACTCCGCCAGAAATAGTCTCACAGTGGCTGATATCCACTGCTGCGTTACGGGAAATATTCACCGTCCCCCCCGCTTCGCCGTACAGGAGAGAGCTATTTGTCTCAGCAGCAAAAGACACCCGGTCATTGTCACACAGATTGAGCTCAGCATCAGCTCTGAGGTACACTAAAGTGTTAGCGTTCACAGAATCTGCCGAGGAAAAGGAAAGGCTATCGTTGCCGATGAAATCAACCCGTGCTCCGCCCTCCGCATAAAGAGCGCTGCCGGAAGCAGCTTCATTATCCTTAAAATGAACAGCTCCGTTGTGGTTAATTTCCACAGCCCCGACGGCATAAACGGCTCCGCCCTTATCGGCTCTGTTACCCTCCAACAGCACGGAATCATTGCCGCTGACAGACAGAGAACCGACTGCATAGACAGCCCCGCCGCAATCCGTGGCGGTGTTGCGCGAAAATTTCACACCGTTGGCATTATCGGCAAGACTGACCACCGAACCCTGCTCAGCGTAGATACCGGCGCCCTTCTCCGCACTATTCCCGCTGAAGGAAACAGCACCGCTGTTTCCCTGCACAATGAGAGAACTTGACGATGCCATATAGACGGCACCTCCCCATGCTGTGGCAGCATTCGTGCCTTTCCCATCAACACCGTTATTGCTGAAATTGACATTCCCATACTCCGGTATCCCCTCCTGCCCATTATTCTCAATGACAAGCTGTGCGCCGGTTCCCAGATACACAGCCCCACCGAGAGCAACAGCCGCGTCATCCCAATGCTCTGCACCCTCTCCCTGATTGGTCACATTGGTATAATCTGCCGTAGCGGTGTTACCTTCAAAATTCACATTGCCTACATTACCGCTGAATGTAAGGGAGGCATCATCAGCCACGCAGATTGCCCCACCGACAGCCCGGCATTCCTCATCCACGCTATCATCCAGCAAGCCGAATTTCCTATCCGGCGCGGCCGTCACCTCATTTCCATTGAAAGATATATGCAACTGATTGTCCTTTATTGTTCCCGTTTCCGTCAGATAAACGGCACCGCCGGCAGCATTATTCGCCACGTGAATATCATTTCCATCGAACAAAATGTTACTTTTGTTATTGTTCAGCTGCAACTTATCCACATAAATACTCCCGCCCTTACCGTAGCCTTCAACATCCGTACACACCCCCTGGTTAATATAGCACTCCGTTACATGCACCGTTGACGCTGTATCGCTTATCGTCAACAAAGGAGCATAGACAGCCCCACCGTAGCCGTAAAAATCCTTGTAGCAATAGTTGCTGTCATGCACACTGCGACTACCCAGGGCAGCCAGCTCCACCATACCGTTTCCGCAAAACTGCACACTGCCACCTACCGGCGCATAGACAGCCCCGCCGTACACAGCAGAAAGTGTAGAATTGGAGCCCCAGTCAGAGCAATCATACACGATGTTTTTGATGGTGACAAAGCCATTGTTATTGAAGCACACACTGTCACTCTGCTCTGTTCTTGCGGAAAAAACACCCCCAAACCCGGATCCAGTGGCATCATTTTTACCGCCGGCTAAATCTGACCAGGTGTTAGTGGAATCATGTATGTATACACCCCCTAAATTTTCCAGCACAGCAGTACCGTTGCCGATGAATTTTCCGCTCCCGACACCGCCGCTGACCTCAAGGGTACTTTTATTCTCTGAGTTGATTGTGCAGGAGCCGTTCTGCCACAGGCTCCTGTTCGTTGGCAAAACATAGTGCGTGTTTTCAGCCAATGTAATTATCTCCTCAGCCTGCGTCATTTCTGCCGACATGCTGATACAAACCACACTAAGGCAAGCATAAACAATGGGGCCGCGTACTGTCATCTCACCTCCCATACTACAAATTCCAACGAATTGGTCAACCCCAAATCCGCGAATGACAATTTTTTCATTGTCCGGCCTTCCACGAGGAATCTGCCGTGCCGGGGTACCGGCGTTATATCGCAGTACGCCACCGACCTCCGTCCTCTGTTCCCGCGGACTCCCCCCATTCCGGCGAATGATTGAGTCCCATATCCGCCTATGGTTCGGTAACTGTTTTGGGGAGGCAATACGCTCCAGCTATCCTCCCGCGTAGCAGAAAGTGACAACGGCTCCTGCAAGCCCGGTAAAAAAAGCCCCGGCAAATAAGCCGGGGCATTACAAAATACAATAATACTGAGTGATTGTTATCAGGGCATGATACCGTTAATCTTTTCTATCGCCTGATCCAGCTCCGTGCAACCCTCGAGCTCCAGCTCACCGATACGCTCCATCTCAAGGATAACCTTGTCGTAGGAAGCATCGATTTCTTTCTGCTTCTTGGCCATTTCTTCATCCATCGCCGGTCCCTCGGGGCGCGTTTCCTCACCTACCTCACCCAGAGCCGTCTTCTCACCGACATTGTTGTCGAGGTACTTCAGGATAACCTTAGCCTGCTTCTTGGCAGACTTGTCATCCTTAATCTTCTTGAGGAAGCCAACCAATTTCTTATTACGCGCCATTTCTTTCTTGATATAAGCCTTGGCCTCTTTACGGGCTTCACGCAGCTCTGCCGCAGTAGGCGCATCATCCTGCGCCATGACCGGAGAAACAAACCAGCTGACAACCAGCAACAAGAGAACGAGAATGTGTTTCATGCAGCGCATCCTGCCATCTTCTGATGTATTTGTCAAGTCCGTACTTACTTGCCCCCTACCAAAAATGTGCCCCCGGGTCCCGCAAATTTGTCTTGCGTTTCATAGGAAATAAGGTATGCTAGGGGCAGCGGGGCAGATTTACCATTCCCCCGTTCCGTATACTTATGGCCAGCGACAATCTTCAGGAAATCGAGCAGAACTACATGTGTGATCCGGATGCAGACGGCGGATTCGTCTTCACCACCGTAGAAGCAGCAATTAACTGGGTACAGAAGAGCTCCCTGTGGCCCATGCCCATGGGTACCTCCTGCTGCGCTATTGAATACATGGCTACCGCCTGCTCCCGTTTCGATATTTCCCGCTTCGGCGCCGAGGTAAACCGCTATGCTCCGCGCCAGGCCGACTTCATGTTCATCTGCGGTACGATTACGTATAAGATGGCCATGCTGGTACGACGCATCTGGGAGCAGATGCCTGAGCCCAAGTGGTGCATCGCCTGCGGCGCCTGCGCCTGCTCAGGCGGTATGTTCCGCAGCTACTCCGTGCTGCAGGGGGTCGACAAGATTGTGCCGGTTGATGTCTACATCTCTGGCTGTCCTCCCCGCCCGGAAGCTCTGCTGCAGGGACTGATGACGCTGCAGGACAAAATCTCGGCAACGGAGCATCCGCTCAAGGGCTTCTTCAAGAAGCATGATGCCCGCACCCCGCAGAACATCGACACCATCCCCTCGGAATCCGTCAATCCGGAGGGCTGATACCCATCTGAACCACTTTTCAACCTACACGCCATTCTTACTATGCCTGCCCCCACGCTTTCCGAACTTCAGAATGCAGCAGCCGATAAGCTCTGTGCCCGTTTCCCCCGGATTGGGCGCAAGGAGTTCCGCGGTGATATCACACTGACTATCCAGCCGGCAGATTTAAAAGCCGTGATGCTCTACGCTCGCGATGCCTGCGGTTTTGATATGCTGACATGTGTGTCTTCGGTAGACAATCTGGGCAGTGAACCTCGTTTCGAAACGAACTACACTATCACCCAGGCTGAGACCGGTGCCAATCTGCTGGTACGCTGCCCCATATGTGAGGCTGACAATGCCGTACCCAGTCTGGTATCGGTATGGCGCTCGGCCAACTGGCTGGAGCGCGAACAGTATGACCTGATGGGAATCGAGTTCACCGGGCACCCGGATCTGCGTCGTATCATGATGTGGGAGGGCTACCCCTATCATCCGCTGCGAAAGGATTTCCCCGTCGCCGGTAAGGATTTCGAACAGGCCGGTCTCGCTTTCACCCAGAAGGCACCTACCGCAGGTGGTCCTTTCATCACTCGCCCCGGTGTACAGACAGCCGCTGCTCGAGAACCTCGCGCTCAGGGCTGATTCTTACCTCGCGGCTCATATCTCCCCCTACCGATGCGCGCCAGCTACGGCGCGCATCGTGGTATCAAAGCAACACATCACTCTACATGGCTACATTAACCCCGGATCAGGACCCGGTCATACGCGCGCAAGCGTGGGTAGGCGATGCCGTCTTGGCGCTTTACGTGCGTGAATGGATATTGTCTTTCAACGGCGGCGCTATCGATGGCTCTCTGTTTGTCGAGTTTACGAGCAACAATTTCCTGCGACTCACCGGCAATGCTACCGGTGTGGAGGCTCAAATCGGGCGCATCTACAAACAGGGTGGGCTACAGGCCGCCTACGACTGGATTGAGCAGAACCTGCGCGAACGCATGGAACAGCGTCTGCATATCCTGCGCTCCCGCCACCCTCACCATCGCAAGTAAAATAAAATGAGACGCCGGCTCCTCAGCGGTGTAGTTATTCTTCTCTACGGCCTGCTTATCATCTGGTCGTACACCGGAGCCCATGATATGCAGGTATGGTGGACAGAGATGAGCTGCGCTGTCATTCCGGCATTGATACTCATCGCCATCCACCGCTACACGCGACTCTCGCTGATGGCCTACGCCATTTTCGGCATCTGGTGTATTCTCCAGATAATCGGAGCTCACTACACGTTCGAGCTGGTACCCATCGATGCGCTGAGTCAGGCTCTGGGATTCGAACGCAACCACTACGACCGGGTAGCGCATTTCATCGTGGGCATGAACGCTGTGGGTATCGCGGAAATATGCTGGCGTAAGCGACTGACAAGCAGCCGACGTATGGCAGCTATTGTGGGGATACTTGCTATCATGGCTATGGCCAATGCCTGGGAGCTGATCGAGTGGGTTTATGCAGAAGTCGATGGCGGTAGTGCCGGTGCTGCATTTCTCGGCTCCCAAGGTGACCCATGGGACGCCCAGAAAGATATGCTCATGGATACTCTCGGTGCTCTGCTGGGAGCCGGACTCTTCCTCGCGGTCACCCGGAGCAACATCAACGCAAAAGAATGAGGCGTCAGAGACTACGCCGCCCCTCCAGTGCCCGTGTCAGCGTGATACGATCCGCATGCCCCAGGCCGGCACCGGCGGGCATTCCCTGAGCCAGACGCGTCACCGTGCAATCAAGAGAGGCAAGATGCTCAGCCAGATACAGTGCCGTCACCTCACCCTCCACATCACTACCCACAGCCAGGATAACTTCGCAACCGGGCTGCCGCCGCACACGCGCCAACAGACTCTCCACCGCCAAATCCTCCGGAACGATGCCGTCCAGCGGTGAAATCTTGCCGCCAAGACAATGATAGAGGCCGCGGTACGTACCACACCGCTCAATGGGCAAGACATCCGTAGGTTGCTCAACGACACAGAACACCCCCCGCTGTCGGGTCATATCGGCACAAGCGGCGCAGCTCTGACCGGATTCGGAAAAAAAACCGCATTCGGGGCATATCCCAACACCGCCGGTGGCTGCGGTCAACGCCGATGCCAGACGGTCAGCATCACTCCGTCCATGCTGCAGGAACCACAGAGCCAGCCGCTCAGCTCCGCGAGACCCCACACCGGGCATTCGTTTCAGCGCAGCAATCAGCTCCAGTACAGCACTCGGGTAATCCAGCGGTTTCATTCTCTCAAGGTCTGTTTTTTCTGTAATGGCGCATCGCCCAGCGAGCGAACCAATCGAGCTCAGCCAGCAGCCAGCACGACAAAGCACAGATAAGAGGGGCAGCCATGTTCAGCACACCACCCCACAGCACACACAGAAGCCCGGGCAAAGCCAGAGCCACCAGCGATACGAGCGCCATCTGCAGCCGCCCGCCAAAACGCGGCTCACGCAAATACGCCAAGCCCATATACAGGGTCACAACGATACAGAGGGCAAACGTACCGGCGGGTCCAAGCAGAGAGATCTGAGCCTCCTCAGCACTGATGAAGAACGGCGAACCTCCCAGGAAACGCACCTGCTCCAGCTCCAGTTCGTAGAGGACTCCCCCCATCATCAGCAAGACGACCAGCAGTAATACAACTACACACATAGCCACCCACCGCAACAGTCCGAAATCTGCTGCGGTGAGTCTACCGGGATTGAACAGGGAGGATAATTTCATCTGCCGGGAAAAAGGCGAAGCGGCCGGGTGCTGATACACCCTGCCGCCACGCCGTATAAATTCAGTTAATCATCCGGGCTGAATGTCTTAGTCCACATAGCGCTTGACAATCAGCGAAGCATTGTGACCACCGAAACCAAACGAGTTGCTCAGAGCCACATTCACCTGCTTGCTGCGCCCCACGTTCGGGCAGACATCCAGATCACATTCCGGGTCCTGATTGAAGACGTTGATGGTAGGCGGAATGAAGTTGTCCCGGATAGCCATCACACAGGCCAGAAGCTCAATCGCACCGGCCGCACCCAGCAAGTGACCGGTCATCGACTTGGTGGAGCTTACCACGAGACCATTCTTGGCATAGTCACCGAATGTGCGCTTGATAGCACGCGTCTCGCAGATATCACCCAGATGAGTCGAGGTACCATGGGTATTGATGTAATCCACATCCTCAGGCTTGAGTCCGGCGTGATCCAGAGCCATCTGCATGCAACGACTGGCACCTTCACCCTCAGGCATGGGGGACGTAAGGTGGTAGGCATCCGCACTCAGACCGTACCCAACCAACTCTGCAAGAATATTGGCGCCGCGAGCCTTGGCATGCTCCAGGGTCTCCAGCACTACGATACCGGCACCTTCGGCCATGACGAAACCATCGCGGTCGATATCATAGGGGCGGGACGCCGTGGCCGGGTCATCATTGCGGGTCGACAGTGCCTTCATGTTAGCGAAACCCGTGATACCAATCGGCAGAATAGCAGCTTCAGCACCACCGCAAATCATCACATCCGCATCGCCAAACTTCATGATACGCCATGCTTCGCCAATGGAGTGGTTAGCCGTGGCACATGCCGTGGAAATGCTCATGTTAGGGCCACCGAAACCATACTCAATGCTGATCATACCGGCTGCCATATTGGTAATCATGTACGGAATGCAGAACGGCGACACGCGGCGGGGACCACTCTTTATCAGAGTCTCACAGTTCTCACCATGAATGCCCAGACCACCGATACCGGAGCCGATCATGACACCCACGCGGGTTCCGTCAATCTTTTCCGGGTCAATACCCGCATTCTCCAGAGCCTGAGCGGCTGCACCCATGGCCAGCTGTTCAAAACGATCGCAGCGGCGCACAGCCTTCGGATCCTTTTTGAAATAGGGAGAAGGGTCGTAATCGCGCACCTCGCCGCCAATGTGAACGGCGTATTTCTCTGAGTCGATACTCTCTATCATGCGGATACCGGAGCGTCCATTCTTCATGGCGTCCCAGTTCTCTTCCACGGTGTTACCCAGAGGAGAAAGCGCACCCATACCTGTGATTACAATGCGGCGGTCTGTCATAGCTATGTCTGTACGTTAGCCGAAAGCTAGTGTTAAGTCAAGCTTAAAAGGGAGATTTCTTCACAAGATTTCGGCAATCTGACGGCTAGGTCTCCAGAAAGGACTCATCGGCCGTTTTGTGTTTCTGATTCCAACTGGTTACTGAAAGATCTCCATCGATATGTAGGTTTTTCAATTTGAAACGTCTTGCGACTATCGTTATCTCCTACATAGATATCGTACGATTTCGGCGGAGGATTGAAGAAACCCGTTGCGTAGCGTCCAAAATTAACACCACGCTGAATAAAAGGTTGCAAAATCTTTCTCCACCGTGGAACCGTGGGCCCATATATCTTCCAATCTGCCATGGTTGCATCAGTCCATGCCAGATTTTTACCTGTCAGAGCATAGGCAGCCACAAAAAGTTCATTACACAGTTCTACGCGAGGCTTGCTTCGCATGATATCCCGATAGAACACGACATCGCCTATCGATTTTAATCTTGTGTCAAACCTGACACCGTATTTTCTAAAACTGGCAGCCCTGTGAAAACATACGCAGGTAGGATTAACACACCCCAAGTAACTGGACCACAGATGAGGAATAGCAGAGTGGCGGTGGCAATGGTAGATACCAGCAGCATCCACGATGAAAACAGCTCCCAGCAACAAATCTGCCGTCGGATTTCTTTTTGCACTTTCAGCTATTCCTGCAAGCGCTCCGGGCAGGTATTGTTCGTCTGAGTTCAGATGAGCTGTTATCTCGGCATCATCAGGCATCTTGTCCCAGGCTTTATTGAGGGCATCATACATCCCCTCATCCGCAGCGCTTTCAATACTGAATGTGTACCCCGCCGTATCGGCATGTTCCGCCTGCCATGCCCTGAGCCATTCTATCGTTCCATCCCCTGAACCTCCGTCCTGGATATGGTGATGCACCTCAACCCCTTCACCCACCTGGTCTGCCACGGAGCGCACACAGCGACACAGCCATACCATGGAATTAAATGTCGGAGTAACGATGTAAAATTTCATACGCGCCCCTCTTTTAGCACACTTCCCTGCCCCTTGCAAGCCACAACTATTCTACCGGCACAAATCAAAAATAACAACTTCGCATAATTTTATTGAACAAAGCTCTCTTCATCGACGTCCATACTGCATGACCAACAACCTTACTACAAAGTTTATGGAGGGACTGCAGGCAGCGCAGAAAGCTGCGGCAGCCGGAGGACGCGCCGAGATTTACCCGGCAGAGGTACTACTGACTCTGGTGAAGCAGGACGGCGGAGTACTGAGCGCCGTCCTGCAGAAAGCCAATATCGACCCAGGGCGTATCAGCAAGGCTCTGGAGGCGTGGCTTGGCAAACAACCCCGACAGCAAGGTGCCATCGCCGGCACTGCCGGTATCGGGCCGGGGTTGGATCGTGTTCTCAACGCAGCAGAAGAGCAGCGTAAGAACATGGGGGATGACTATCTGAGCGTCGAGCACTTTGTCCTGGGAATCTACGCCACGGACAATGAGCTGGCGAAACTGCTGGAAGACCACGGACTGACAAAATCCGGCTACCTGCAGGCACTCAGAGAAATCCGCGGGAACCAACGCATTACCGACCAGGAGCCTGAGCAAAAATACCAGACACTGGAAAAATACGGCACCGACCTGACCGCGCTGGCTCGCCGGGGCAAAATCGACCCGGTTATCGGGCGTGATACCGAAATACGCCGTGTTCTGCAGATACTGTCACGTCGCACGAAAAACAACCCTGTACTCATCGGCGAACCCGGCGTTGGCAAAACCGCCATAGCAGAAGGGCTGGCCAGAAGAATCATCAACGGAGATGTTCCGGAGAGCATGCAGGGCAAACGCTTGATCAGCCTCAATATCGGCTCCATGCTGGCCGGTGCCAAATACCGCGGTGAGTTTGAGGAGCGACTCAAGGCGTTCATCAAGGAAGTAACCGCCTCGGAAGGACAGATTATCCTCTTCATCGATGAATTACACACGCTGGTCGGGGCAGGCGCCGGCGGCGACAGCTCTATGGACGCAGCCAACCTTCTCAAACCGGCACTGGCGCGTGGCGAGCTGCGCACCATCGGCGCCACCACACTGGACGAATACCGCAAATACATCGAGAAAGATGCTGCATTGGAACGCCGCTTCCAACCGGTCATGGTAGCAGAGCCTGACGTAGAAGACACCATCGCCATCCTCCGCGGGCTCAAAGAGCGCTACGAGGTACACCACGGTGTCCATATCACTGATGGGGCTCTGGTGGCAGCAGCCACGCTGAGCAAACGCTATATTACCGACCGTTTCCTGCCCGACAAAGCCGTGGACCTGGTGGATGAGGCAGCAGCCCGGCTCAAAATCGAGCTCGACTCCATGCCGGCTGAGATAGATGAGCTCAACCGCAGTGCCATGCAGCTGGAAATGGAACGCCAGGCTCTGGAAAAAGAAAAAGACGATGCCGCCAGACAGCGACTCGAAACTATCACTCGCGAGCTGGCCGACACACGCGAAAAAGTGGACAGCATGCTGGCTCAGTGGCAGAGCGAGAAGGAAGTAGTCACCCGGGCGCGCGACGCTCAGAAACGCATCGATACTCTGCGTACCGAGGCTGAGCAAGCTCAGCGCCGGGGCGACCTGGGGCGCGCCTCTCAGATTCTCTACGGTGAAATACCCGCAGCAGAAACAGCCGCGCGTGATGCTCGGGAATCTCTCATCAAGCTGCAAAGCCGCGGAGATGGCCTGCTCAAGGAGGAGGTCACCGAGACTGATATCGCCAAAGTCGTCTCTACCTGGACCGGCATACCCGCCGCGCGACTGGCCGAAGGCGAACGCGAAAAACTTCTGCATATGGAAGAGCGCCTCGGGCAGCGTCTCATCGGGCAGCAGGAGGCCGTTCGCGCGGTTTCTGATGCTGTCCGTCGCTCCCGAGCAGGACTCCAGGATGAGAACCGCCCTCTCGGTTCCTTTATCTTCCTGGGGCCCACCGGTGTGGGTAAGACTGAATTAGCCAAGGCTTTGGCAGAGTTCCTGTTTGACGATGAATCATTCATGGTACGCATCGACATGTCAGAGTACATGGAGAAGCACAGCGTCTCGCGCCTCATCGGAGCGCCTCCCGGCTATGTCGGTTACGATGAAGGCGGACAGCTCACCGAAACCGTACGTCGCAAACCCTACAGCGTGGTACTGTTCGATGAGATAGAAAAAGCCCATCCGGATGTCTTCAACATCCTGCTGCAGGTACTGGACGATGGTCGAATCACTGATGGTCAGGGGCGCACCGTTGACTTCACTAACACGGTACTCATCATGACCAGCAACATTGGCAGCCAGTTTATCCTCAATGAGCAGGATGCCACCACCCGGAATACTAGGGCACTCGATGCTCTCCGCGGTCACTTCCGCCCTGAGTTCCTCAACCGAATTGATGAAATCATCATCTTCGACCGGTTGCAGCAGGATGATCTCAAACGCATCATCAACATCCAGCTCGAGCGCGTCCGTAAGCGACTGAGCAACCGCAAACTGAAACTCGAGCTCACCGATGAAGCCACAGCTCTGATTGCGGCTCACGGGTACGATCCGGTCTACGGAGCGCGTCCGCTCAAGCGCGCTATACAGCATGACCTGCTGGATCCTCTCAGCATGGCCATACTGGAGGGGAGATTCCCGGAGAACAGCACCATCCGGGCTGCTGTGGAAAGTGATCACATCACCTTCCGCTGATTCCCCCCCCGAAATCATCATTACCCCTCCGCCGATAAGTGGGCGGAGGGGCTTTTTTGTTAAATGATGAGATAGAACTTGCAAAACAGCACCATTTGTAGTACCCTCATTCACGTGCACGGGCACGCGGGCGCCTCAACAAACAGGCTGATGCGCCCCCGGGTTCGGGTATGGTAACTTATCTGCTAAGCACTATGAACACCACTATCAAAAGCCTGATTAAAATCATCATCGTGCTGCTCCTGAGCGGCAGCATGCTCATGATTCCGTTTGAAGAAATGGGGGTGCCCATCAATGTCATCCAGGCGCGAGTCATCGCCCTGTTCATTTTTGCCGCACTCATGTGGATTCTGGAACCCATCCCGATTTGGACCACCTCTGTGCTGGTGATTACACTCACCGTCATGGGCATGTCCAACCAGTCTCTCAACTTCCTGCAGGTGCAGCGCTATGATGCAGGTGCCGTGAAAGCCATCATTGCGGATGCCTACGGCCCCGGTGCTGATGCCAGGACTGTAGAGGCTACGCAGGATGCCGTGCTGGCAGATTTGAAGAAGCAGACAAGTCTCAGCTCCGGCTACGTTCGCAACACCATCAACACCGCCATCCTCAAGCCGGTGGTGGCTAACAAGGCAGACGACGCTCAGAAAACCGCCCTTCTGGCAGCCTCTGCCAGACTGTATGACGGCGAACTGAGCCGTAAGATTGATGAGCTGAAGCTCGTAAGCGTCACCAAGCAGCGCAGCGTGTTTGCCACCTTTGCCGACCCCATCATCATCCTCTTCCTCGGTGGATTCTTCCTGGCAGATGCCGCCACCAAGTACCGTCTGGACATCAACCTGGCACGCGTGCTGCTCAAACCCTTCGGCACCAATCCCAAGTTTGTGCTGTTGGGGCTCATGAGCGTGACGGCCATCTTCTCCATGTTCATGAGCAACACGGCAACCGCCGCCATGATGCTTGCCCTGCTCACCCCGGTGCTGGCTCTCTTCAAACCGGAGGACCGCGGCCGAGCTGCCTTTGCCCTCTGCATCCCCGTGGGTGCCAATGTCGGCGGCATCGGCACGCCCATCGGCACCCCGCCCAACGCCATCGCCCTCAAGGCCATGCAGGACATGGGGCTGGATGTTTCCTTCGGCAAGTGGATGGCTTTCGGCATTCCCTTTGTGATTATCATGCTGCTGGTGGGCTGGTTTATCCTCATCAAGATGTTCCCCATCTCCCAGCCCAGCCTGGACCTCTCCAAAGAGCTCAAGGGTAAGTTCCTCAAGACGCCCAAGGCCATCGTGGTGTACGCCACCTTCATCATCACCATCCTTATGTGGATTATCCCCAAGGAGTATCATGGGCTTGACGCCAACTCCGTGGCCATCATCCCCATCGCCGTGTTCTCCGTGACGGGCGTTATCTCCAAGAAAGACCTCAAGTCCATGAGCTGGGATGTGCTCTGGCTGGTAGCCGGCGGCTTCGCTCTCGGTGTTGCCCTCAGTGAGACCAACCTGGCCAAGGACATGATCAGCGCCATTCCCTTCGGTGAGTGGAACTCCACCGTGCTGCTCATCGGTGCCAGCTGCATCTGCCTCTTCATGGCCACCTTCATGAGCCACACAGCTACCGCCGCCCTGCTGGTGCCCATTCTGGCCGGCGTGGCCGGTGCCATGCTTGCCACCGGTTCCATGGACAACCCCGGCGCTGTCGCCCTGCTGGTTACGGTAGCCTTCGCCTCCTCTCTCGGCATGGCGCTGCCCATCTCCACTCCTCCCAACGCCATGGCATACGCCACCGGTCTTGTGGAGCAGAAAGGCATGGCTATCTCCGGTACCATCCTCTGCATCCTGGGGCTTGTCATCACCATCGTCATGATGACCCTCCTCGGCTCTGCCGGATTCTTCGGTTAACCGATTTCATCCTGATACAACTTCCCTCCTGTCGGCACCTCACCGGCAGGAGGTTTTTATTGACATCCTGCCCCCCCCTTGCTACACTTGTCAGCAAGTATGACTATCCGAACTGTTATCTCCTGTGCAGCCCTTGCCCTTTTCACCCTGTTTCCCTTGCATGCCGAGGAAATCAACGGTGCCTGCCTGACACTCCCGGACGGAAGCCTCGAAGCAGTTTTTGACAAAACATGTGATAAAGAAACCTTCAGAGGTATCCAACTGTGGAGTGAATGCCAATACACTGCGGCTCAACATGTTTTTCATCAGCAAGCCCAAAAAGGAGACGGATTGGCAAAAGCGGCACTGGGATTGATGCTGATACGAGGTTATCATGACACCCCGGACGCAGAGACAGGTATCAGCCTGCTGGAAGACGGTGCGGAATCAGGCTGGACAGATGCTTATTACTATCTGGCCTACATACACGGAACCCCCGGCAAATTCCAAAACTATGACAAGGCCTATAATTACGCTAAAAAAGCTTTCCCGGAAGATAAGGGAGCAGCCCTCATTCGAATGGCTGAATGCTATATGGAATTATACGATGAGGGCAACAGGGATATGACCTTGTTCAAAGAAGCTCTCAGGTGTGCATCCTCTGCGGGAGAACTGGGCAACCCTGCCGGTTATGATTGCGCTGCTCACGCCAGTTTCACCATCCACCCTCATGCCGAAAAGGAAGCGCAACAAGTTCTGGAGAATCTAGTCCCCCTGTCTGACGCGGCAAAAGGGCTTATCCTGGAAATTCTCTTTTCGGAAAAGCGTTTCAGTGAATGTGAACGGCGGGCAAAGGAATTTCTGGAAACGTATGACTATGCTTTTGCCAGATACACCCTCGCCCTGCTATACCTGCAACACATCAACCCGGATATCAACACGGAAAAAGGTCTCAGGCTGATGCGGGAAGGTGCCGAAAACGGTGATTCCAAAAGCATCTGGGGCATGGTTTGCATGTGTGACAATCCGCGCAAACACGCACCCGGAAACAAGAAGTTGAAGCCGGACTATGAACAGGCTCTCTACTGGTACCGCGAGGCCGAAAAGCTGGATGATGAGCTCTCTCAAGCCACGGCAAAAGCCGAAATTGCCCGATATTATGCTGAAGGCAAGGGCTGCCGGAGAAATATTCAGGAAGCGGCGAGGCTCCTGCATGAATCCGTTTCCCTATACGAAACAGAGGAGGCAAAACACCTGCTCTCCGAAATGAAGACAAAAGCTCATAAAGGCAACCCACATGCGCGCGCCTTTTTGAATGCTTACCAATCTTTGCCTGCACCCCGATAACCGTCCCACTCCTCCCGTCTATCTCTCTTTTTCGGGAAATTGACGAAAAAATATTCAACTCCTCTCTATCGGCGTTTTCCCTGTAAGCATGGGAATTATCGCGTTTTATTTAAGTGTTGTTAAGTTTAATAATTCTAAACAAGAACACAACTGCCAGAAAATAAGCTTGACAAGCAGGAAAGCGTCTGATATCATGTCTTCCGACATGAGAGCAACCATTACCATACTGACAAGTCTGATGCTGGTGATGGGCGCGCTGGCTAACGAACCGGACACGGTGACTGCCCTGCGCCCCGCCATCCGCGAGGCAGCTGCCGCGCATGGAGTGGATCCCGTGCTGATGGAGGCGATTATCCGCCACGAATCAGCTCATGCCACATCAAAAGCGGCTCGCAAGAAAAACAACCTGGCAGGCATCATGGGGCGCCGTGGACAGCGTCGCTATGAGAGCAAGGAAGCCTGCGTACAGGATTTGGCACGTCTGCTGGGTGAATATAAAGCGAAGGGGCGCGTATCAGTGACCCAGATTGCCCGCGTGTACTGTGCCAGTCGCGGAGAATGGACCCGCTGCGTATCCGCCAACATACGCGATATCCGCCAGGGTCGCTGGGGCACGGAAAACATAGCTCAGACAGCGGAGCAGTAAGCCCCCCCGGCAAAAACTGCGCAAGAACCACTTGATTGAGTAAGGGGGGCTTTCGCCCCCCTCACACTGCCCTGTGCGCAAATTACTGCATATGGCAGGCTCCAATCAGCGTTTGAGGAGTTGATATATCCCTCTGCCCGCAGCCATGCATTATCCTTGCAGATATGAGCTGTTTGTGTGACCATTTGCACCCCATTGTCGCTATACCACGCCCTAGCTTCCACTTGCATCCTATACTTTCGAGGAAGCTGAGGATACCTTTCGTGTGTTTGCGTTACTCAAGGCGCAGGCTCCGTAGTTTGCTGTATGCTATGCTGATTTTTAGGCTCTTCTGCAATAATTGAGAAATGCCCCACGGGCGCAAGAAACGCAGGAGAAAAAAACAATGAGCATGGAGGAGAAATCGCCTACCACGCCCTGTATTGTATTCTTGAAGTACTTGAGAATTACAGCAACGGGCGCGGATAATCAAGGCAAATTTGATTATGCCGTGTGTGATGAAATGCAGGCTGACACCTGTCCGCATTGCCATTCGCAGGATGTCTATGCACATGGTTATTATTGCTCCGGCAATTTTAATGGCTGCTTAAGCTGAGCGCAAAATGGAAATTTGCCGGGAAGTACGAAGTCAAAAGGACGATGGACAAGGTACAGAATTCCGCTCGCTCTACTCGCATGATGAACGATGAAGGACGCTTAGCGTTAGTTGAAACCATCTGCGCGCAGCGCAGCGAACTTTTCATTCGTACTTCGTCATTCGTCAATCGTACTTCCCTACAAATTCCCATCGCTCTCTACTCGCGAATCAGGCGCTATAGCAAAAACCATACACAAGACTGTATACTGTCTGCGTTGTTTGCTCATTGTTGTGTTTGTGCTTACTTTACCCCAAACACGGCTCTTTTGCTACCCTCAATTTCGTTAATTTGATGGGGCTTTCGGCGGGGCGCACCTCAGGCTCCAACCGAGATTAGCAGAATTAGCTCTGTGTCCTAAATCCGGGGGCTGCATATTTTTCATGAGGGCGAAAGCTGTCCTATCTTCTCATGCATCCAACGAATATAGTCTGCTATCAGAGTGCTGACGTATTCGCGATAGCTCATGTCTCTCTGAACAGCTGAATAGTCATCCAACTCCCATGGTGTAATACCTATCGAATCGTTTCGCTCGTCATATTCAAACGAGGGCAAGCTGTCGCCCGATTCAAAATCTACTTCATGATCTTCACACCACATTTGGCGTAAATA
>JAFQSQ010000021.1 GCA_017409465.1 Akkermansia sp.
GCCCGTCAGGGCCTCGTAGAAGACAAAGAGAATGCTGAGCCCGCGAAAGCGGGCGGCATAAAGCGATGTCCTATATGGAGACAACGCTTTATGCCGCCCTATCGCCTGCGCTCAGGGCTCCTTTATTTTTTGTGCATAACGAGGGGCTCCACCGCTACGATTATACCGCCCTCCGGGCTCAAAATTCCTCGGGCTTTCAGCCCGACAAATTTCCATCTTTATCGCGCTCCATCCACGAATGATGCCGCTATTTTCTATCGCTAAACCAATAATCTGCTGAAATGTGTGTACACCGCATTTCAAATGCGATGTACAGCAAAAAATTAAAAAATGCTCTATAGAAGAGCTTAGCGAGTGTGGAAGCGTATGGCACCCCCCTCAACTATCTGCTTTTTTATACGATAACACATTGATAGTTGATGTTACACGGCTCATCGCATTTGAAATGCGATATACTGCGCGCGGCGCTTTTCATCTCTGCCAATTTACTCTATTTTCAACATCAACCTCAGATTCAACATGAAAACAAGATTACCCCAATTATTGCTGGCTATCCTGCTGAGCTGTACTGCTGTTCAAGCGGGAAGTGTTGCTGATTATCCTGAAATTTCTTCCGGTTCCATCGTATTCAGCGAGCGAAACAAAACAGGAGATATCACACCTTATCTAAAAAGAGCTGTTGCGGAAGACGGCACAGTCACCTACACCGGCTACAGACACGCCAACGGCACTTCATATCCTGATATTTTGAATGCCACGGTAGATATCGAAGGTGCTGACTTTTATGTAGCCTCCGGTTCCTCAGCTTACGGCACAGGTGCTGTCTACTTTACTAATACAAATATTTCAGCTGATGATATTTACTTTACCGGCAGCACCAAGTTGCGAAATTATCAGAATACGAGTGCTGATACAGGCACAACGGTCACAGCAAAAAACATCACCATGAGTGATTCTGCCAATACCCAGGTAGCAAGCGGCAGTTACGGTACGATTAAACTTGTTGCAGAAGATAAAGTTGTTGTCAAAGATACGGCTCGTCTCAACAAGGCGGAGGTAGAGGCTGAGACCATTTCTCTGGAAAGCACTAGCTCCTCTGCTGTATACCAGTCAAGCTTAACCGCAGACACCGTTCAGCTTAATGGCAGTTCCGTAGAAATCGGCGGCAGCCAGAAAGCGGTCATCAACGCCAAACAGATAGAGGTCAATTCCGGCACACTCACCGTGGCAGAGGATGCAGAGCTCACCACCAACAGCATCACCCTCAATGGCGGCAAGCTGGTGAACAACGGTAATATCGGCGGAGTAGTCTCTCTGGCCGAGGGCGCGGAGGGCAATGTCATCACCATCACCGATGGTGAGCTGGTGAACAGCGGCGCCATTGACTCAACCATCAACATGACCGGCGGCACGCTGGTGGCAGAGGCTGGCAGCGCTATTGCCGGCATCAACGCCACAGGCGGTGATATTCAGGTGGACGGAAATTTCAGCATGACCGGCGATTTGGTGCTGGAAGGTGATGCCGAGCTGATTTTCGCCGATGCAGATTACACGATTGATTTGGGAGAATACGATGTTGAGTTCTCGGGCAACAGCAGCATTGCGCTGACTCTGGCAGACGCCGATATCGCCAATGTTGTGCTCTTCACCGGGGCTAAGGAAGACAGATACTCCGGCTATGAAGTCACGCTGCTGGATGCAGAGGGCAACAGCACCGGCACTGCCGTGATGAAGTATAACGCCAATGGCGATGTCACGCTGGGTACCGCCGCTGTGCCGGAGCCGACCACCGCGACGCTGAGCCTGCTGGCACTGGCTGCACTGGCTACACGCCGCCGCCGTCGCTGAAGCAATGGCGTGGCAAGCCACCGCCAATAAAACGGCCATGTAATCCAACCAGCATTTCCACCTCCTTTCATAGCCACCGGGCAACAGCTCGGTGGCTATTTCCCTGTCCGGGGGAAGAATCCTCCGCAGAGAGGGCTTTTTTGCAACCATAGGCGCCGTCACCTGTGACTCAACATCTTGAAAAATAGACATTACACACTCAAAATTGATGCGTTCAGCCAACTATCCCTTGGTCGGAAAATCATGTACCCGGTTATTGCTGAAAAGTTTTCATTGATGCAATTATCGGCGTAAGCCGCTCACTTTTAATTCGTAATTCGTAAATCGTCATTCGTAAATCCACGTGTCCCAAAACTTTGGGACACGCATAACCCGCCGTATAACAGATATTCTGCGTGACGTTCCGCGCTGATGGTGCTATAATCTGCGCGGAATTCGCGTCAAAAATGATTACATCTGACTTTCTCGTTATCGGCAGTGGCGTGGCGGGCCTCAGTTTTGCCCTGCGCGCCGCCGAACATGGTAAAGTGATCGTTCTCTGCAAGAGCGACCCTCTCGTCTCCAGCTCCGCCAAGGCCCAGGGTGGTATCGCGGCGGTGATGGATAAAAATGACAGCTTTGAAGAACACATTGCCGACACGCTGGATGCCGGTGCCGGGCTCTGCGATGAAGCCGCCGTGCGCACCATTGTCACAGAGGCACCGGAGGCCATCCGCGAGCTGCTCAGCTGGGGTGTGGATTTCGACCAGGAAGAGGACGGCGAGTTTGAGCTGGGGCGCGAAGGCGGCCACGGCAAACGCCGCATTCTGCACGCCAAGGACACCACCGGACTGGAAATCAGCTCCAAGCTGCTGAAGGCGGCTCAGCGGCATCCCAACATCGAGCTGCTGGACCACCGTATCGCCATCGACCTCATCACCACCGCCAAGCTGGGGTGCGTGACGGAAGACCGCGTGCTGGGTGCCTACGTGCTCAACCCCGCCACGGGAAAGGTGGACATTTTCCGCTGCGACCGCATCCTGCTGGCCACCGGCGGCACCGGGCGCGTGTACATGTACACCACCAACCCCGCCACCGCCACGGGTGACGGCGTGGCCATGGCCTGGCGCGCCGGGGCAAACATCTCCAACATGGAGTTCGTGCAGTTTCACCCCACCACCTTCTATAACCCGAAGAGCAGCGACCGTGAGGGACTCACCTTCCTCATCTCCGAAGCCGTGCGCGGCGAGGGCGGTATCCTGCGCGGGCCGGACGGCAAGGAGTTCATGCAGAAATACGATGAGCGCAAGAGCCTGGCGCCGCGCGACATCGTGGCCCGCGCCATCAACAGCGAGATTCTCCGCACCGGCCACCCCTGCATGTATCTGGACATGACCCACAAGCCCAAGGGCTTCATGGCCGAGCGCTTCCCCTATATCTACGAGACATGTAAGAAACACGGCATTGATGCCGAGGTGAGCATGATTCCCGTGGTTCCCTCTGCACACTACCAGTGCGGCGGCATTCAGACGGACACCAACGGGCAGACCTCCCTGCGCGGGCTCTTTGCTGCGGGGGAGAGCGGCTGTACCGGGCTGCACGGCGCCAACCGCCTGGCCAGCAACTCGCTGCTGGAATGTGTGGTCGTCACCAAGCGGGCACTTGCCACCATGCTCACCCGCCTGCCGCTGGCACACCGCATGGAGGAATACCCCATCCCCGAATGGTGGCACGGCGACCGCGTGCCGCAGGATGAGCTGGCCATTCTCTACCACTGCTGGGATGAGGTGCGCCGCACCATGACCGACTACGTGAGCATCGTCCGCACCGACCGCCGCCTCCAGCGCGCAGCCACTCGCCTGCGCAACATCAACCGCGAGATTCATGAGTACTACTGGGGCTACCGCGTCACCCCGGAAATCCTGGATTTGCGCAATCTGGCTCTCACCGCCTCGCTCATCGTGGACTGCGCCCTGCGCCGCCGCGAGTCCCGCGGGCTGCACTACACGCCGGATGCCCCGGATAAACTGCCCAGCGCAGAGCCGAGCGTCCTGCACAACTGGTAAGATGAAGATGCGACTCCGAGCCCTCAGTCTGCTGCTGCTTCCCGCGCTGCTGCTGCCCACAGCAGACGCGCAGCAACGCGTGCGCCGCTCCATCTCCGGCGACAGGCTGATTGCAGCCGGCAAGAGCTCGGAGAGCCGCCCGTCAGTGGGGCGCAGAATGTCGGAGGACAAGCTCCGAGCCCTCGCCATCAAAGCAGGTCCCCTGCCCCCCAGCATCGATCAGAGCCATCGGAAAAACTTCCCGGATCCCAAAACAACCAAACAGGTCCGCCGCCCCGGCACCTACCCCTGGCACTTCGATATCACCGCCACCTACTTCTATATCGGAGAGAAAGCCACCGCCCGTAATCCCGTGCCGAACAATGCCAGCAGTTGGGACAGCAAATGGGATGCCAACTACGGCGGCTTCGATGACCCCAATCCCGCCAATCGCGATCCGAAAACCTTCGCTCCCAAGGCCTTTACCCCGCTCCTCAACCCATTCTACGTGGCTCTGCCTTACAACGACATCCAGAAGGGCGGGCCTAAACCCGAAGCCGCCAAAGTGATACCCTGGTACCGTATCGAAAAGGAAGGCAAATACGAATCCGTCTGCCGCGGCACCTGGGTGCAGATATACTACAACGGGCGGTACTGCTTCGCCCAGTGGGAAGACTGCGGTCCCTTCAACACCGATGACTGGGAGTACGTCTTCCGCGGCGCACGACCCCGAAATAAAGCCAACAAGGCGGCCGGTATCGATATCTCCCCGGCGGTGCGCGATTATCTCGGCATCAAGAGCGGCACCGCCACCGTCCACTGGCGTTTTGTGGACTTCAACCTCGTACCGGGGGGCCCCTGGGCACGCTACGGCAGCGACAATCCTTTCGTCAATCCCGCCCATAAGAAAGCCATCCGAAAGTTCGGCAAAAAACATAATATCATCACTACTCGCGCTACCTCGGCGCGTTGACCTGCCTCGCCTCCCCCATGTTTCGCAATCTCATCTTCGACTGGTCCGGCACGCTCTGCGACGATATGGCTCTCACCATTGAAGCCACCAACTACGTCCTGACGCAGTACAACCGTCCTATCCTTACCCGTGAGGCTTTTCGGGAGGAGTTCCAACTGCCCTATCCGGATTACTACGCAACCAAGACGCCGGAGGCAAAGCTGGAGGATCTCGAGAACTTCTATCGCTACGCGTTCGACCGCTCATCGCTGCAAGTCACCGAAATCCCGCATGCCCGAGAATTCCTGGAATTCTGCCGCTCACGCGGTATTCGATGCTTTATTCTCACCAGCATGGATCCCAGGGCATTCGATGAGCAGTCACGCCACCTCAACCTCCACCACTACTTCGAGCACATCCACTCCGGGGTTCACAACAAGGAGCACTACATCCCCGGCCTCATGCGACAGCACGGACTCCGCGCGGAGGAAACCGCCTTCATCGGTGACATGCAGCACGATATCAACGCCGCTCACTGCGTCGGCATCACCGGTATCGGCGTACTCACCGGCTACAACAACGCCAACCAACTCTCCCAGGCCGCACCGGACATCACCGTGCCCGATCTGAGCTACCTGCAACGCTTGCTGAAAAAATGTCCGCTGCCGGCGCCTGATACCATCTGCATCAACTCCCTGGAATTCACTTGCTGCATCGGCGTGCCGGAAGAAGAGCGAGCCCTGCCCCAGAGACTCACCGCCAACATCACCCTCACCCCTCCCTGCCCTTTCTCCGCCACCGGTGAGGACATCTCCCGCACCATCTGCTACGACACCCTCTCGCAACGCCTCATTGCCATAGCTCAAGCCGAACCCACCATTCTGATAGAGACCCTGGCCGATAAACTGGCCGCGTGCTGTGTCCATGAATTCGGCGCTGTACAAGCCACGGTAGAGCTGCATAAATACATTCTCCCCAACACCTCTTCGGTCTCTGTTCGTACCACTCTCTCGGCCTGATTCCTCCGGATATCAGGCCGAAATATGCGCTCATCAGGGGAAATTTACCCTCATGAGAATCGAAAATTTGAAATTAACCCGTACTGTTATCGGGAATTTCGGATTCTCGCGTCTCTTTCGTAATTTTAACCCAACTCATTCTTGCTAAACACATTATTATCCATATTTGTTTTTAGCTTATTTCGAGCTATCTATCGCATCTATGTCCTCAGTATATGAGATAAAAGAAGCTCATTCTGCACGCTTATGCATGATGACCGGCATTTATCATTCATATCTTTTTTGACTCGCGCCTCTCACGTGGGAGACACTGATGCATTTACCACCTTTCATTTTTCACAGTATCATTTACACAACATGAAAGCACCCATTAACAACTAAGATGTCATTTTTACCACATTTTTTCTCATACATGCCCACAATTTCACCCTCAAGCGAAATTTTCAGTCTTTTTCTCGCCAATCCTCACCTCAAACAATCAACCCGGCTGCAAAAAAAAGCCCTGCTTAGATCTATCTTTTTCTCTATTCAACAAACACCAAAAGACTCATTGCACACCCATTTTTCGACACGGCGCATACGACTCCGAACACAGCCACCAAAACCGCAAGCAAAGTAATTTCTTTTGTTTAATTATCATAATCGTTACTTGTTTTTAATTTCTATAACTTCATAACCCCTTTATTTTGCACATTATCTTCAACACACGAATCAACGCCATTTCACACTATTCGATACTGGCACCCTCTCAAAAAGTTACCTATTATCAAAAAAAATCACCCCACCCATACCAGAACATCCCCTTGCCCTACCATCACCCTTCAACACCCAACATACACACCTCTACCCGTTCCCTACCTCCGGACTCGCCCCACCTGCAGGCTCGTACCATCACCCATCAAAGTACCGTTTTCTTTTTGTTTATATTCCGTATCTATTTTCGTTATTAAACTTACTGCGTCATGTTTTTATATAAAGTTAATATCGAACTTAGCTTGATTTTCAGATTATATTGATTTTTCATATTCTATTACCATTTACCAGCATCTAACGAATCACCACCTCAACTTTCCTCTCACGTTCTACCAGCCACGCCATATCATCATCAACACCGGCAAAAGAACCATCATGCAGCATCTGACAGGAAAGCAACTTCATATCTATTTTTTACCTGCCTCGCAGGCTCTCGTCCTTCGTCCATGATTCCCGCCTGTTTTCGAAATCTCCCCGCAGCCGCAAGCGTCTCAACAACGACATGGATAAAACAACAGCTGAGCAATGTCGAGCCGTCGCCAAAGCCGCCATCGATGCAGGGCAATATCGAAGTGAACAAGAGAAGTACCATGCCAAAGCAATGATTGACGACGTATTTGACCGAGCTATCCGACAGGGAGAACCTCCCCTGCTCGTCCTCTTTGCAACCCTCATGAAATACCAGGTATCCACTGCGGGTTGGTTAACAGATGAAGAGAAAGAACTGGAAGATGGCCTCATCGACGTCGAGATGGAACAAATGCTCTACGCCAACCCCCTGGATCTGCTGATGTGGTATACTTCCTACATGCTCCGTATGGCCAATAACGTACCGGAAATCGACCCGGTATACAAAGGGAACCTCACTTCCGTGCTACTGACGCAGCAGCTGCTTCTGGATTGCATCGTAGCCACCTGTCCCCTTCGCACGACGGGCGCTCCCGACGGAGCCCTGTAATGCTTGCCCTGCCCCCCATTATTGCTCCGGCAATTAAAGATTGATCGGTCGATGGGAAGTTGTAGGGAAGTACGATTGACGAATGACGAGTACGAATGAAAAATTCGCTGCGCTGCGCGCAGATGGTTTCAACTAACGCTAAGCGTCCTTCATCGTTCATCATGCGAGCAGCGCGAGCGGAATTCTGTACCTTGTCCATCGTCCTTTTGACTTCGTACTTCCCGGCAACTTTCCATTTGGCGTATCGGCAGAGCAACATCCTTTAATTGGCGGAGCAATAATCATCAAAAAAAATCCCCGGGCAGGCATACCAGCCGACTCGGGGATTTTCAGCGGAGCGGGGGGGATTCGAACCCCCGGTACGGTTTAAAGCCGTACGTCCGTTTAGCAAACGGGTGCTTTCAGCCTCTCAGCCACCGCTCCAACGCTTGTTGCGGGGCGAGTATAACGGTATTCTTTACTTTCGTCAACAGGAAAATGTGCCTGTTCCGAAAAAAATTACCAAAAATTACCGCAGAAAATTACCGCAAAGCACGCGGCTCACCGTCGATAAACACATTTTAGGATTGACCGCCGCCGGGATGAGAGGCATAATATGCGCCGTTATGAAGACCCCCGTTACAGTTACCGTGACCGGCGCTGCCGGCAACATTTCGTACTCCCTGCTGTTCCGCATCGCAGCCGGTGAGATGCTGGGCGCCGATCAGCCCGTCATCCTGAAGCTCCTGGAAATCACCCCCTGCCTGGAGAAGCTGCAGGGTGTTGTGATGGAGCTGGAGGACTGCGCATTCCCCCTCGTGAAGGAAATCGTGGCCACGGACGATCCCGCCGTTGCTTTCAAGGATGCCGACTGGTGCATGCTCGTAGGTTCCGTACCGCGCAAGGCCGGTATGGAGCGCAAGGATCTGCTGAGCATCAACGGTAAGGTGTTCGTGGGTCAGGGCAAGGCCATTGCTGAGAACGCAGCCCCCGGCTGCCGCGTGTTCGTGGTGGGCAACCCCTGCAACACCAACTGCCTCATCGCCCTTCACAACGCCACCGGCATGCCGAAGGAGAACTTCTTCGCCATGACCATGCTGGACGAGTACCGCGCCAAGGCTCAGCTCGCCGCCAAGGCCGGCGTGGCCGTCTCCGATGTGACCAACATGACCATCTGGGGCAACCACTCTGCCACCCAGTACCCCGACTTCACCAACGCCAAGATCTGCGGCAAGCCCGCCACCGATATGATTACCGATGAGGAATGGCTCAAGGGTGAATTCATCTCCACCGTGCAGCAGCGCGGTGCGGCCATCATCAAGGCTCGCGGTCTTTCCTCCGCTGCCTCTGCCGCCAATGCTGCCCTCATGACCGTGAAGAACCTGACCACCCCCACCCCCGAGGGCGATTGGTTCTCCGTCTGCACTTTCACCGACGGCACCAAGTACGGTCTGCCCGCCGGTATCATCTGCTCCCAGCCCACCCGCACCAATGCAGATGGCACCTACTCCATCGTGGAAGGTCTGCCCATCGATGCCTTCTCCCGCGAGAAGATTGATGCTTCCTGCAAGGAGCTTCTTGAGGAGCGCGCCGAAGTCCTCGGCTAAAGCGCCTCTCAACCCTATCTTTCACTCCCCCGCAGTTGCCCCCGGCAGCTGCGGGGGAAGTCTTTTGCCGGGCAATCAATACCCTCTATACCCCTCCAAAAAAATTCTCATCTTTCGATTACTCTTCATTTGTGTGATAAAATCCCCGACCACAGGACACAAAGCGGCAGCAAAAGTGCGTTTTTCCCTGTCATGACGCGGTGCACGACACTTTCGGCATCTTGACGGATTGCGGGGAACATGTTACAGTTCGGATAAGCAACTATTATGGGCAAGACATTATACCGGAAAGTATGGGAGGCGCACACGGTCGGCACGCTGCCGGACGGTCGTACGCAGTTGTTCATCGCTACTCATCTGATGCATGAGGTGACCTCACCCCAGGCATTCGCCATGCTGAGGGAGCTGAATCTACCCGTGCTGCACCCGGAGCGCACTTTTGCCACGGTGGATCATATCATCCCCACGGATAATCAGTGTGAGCCCTTTGCCGACCCCCGCGCCGCGACGATGCTTGATGCTCTGCGCCGCAATTGCAAGGAACACGGTATCCGTCTCTTCGACCTGGCCAGCGGTCGCCAGGGCATTGTCCACATGGTCGGCCCGGAGCTGGGTATCACACAGCCCGGCATGACCATCGTCTGCGGTGATTCCCACACGGCCACGCACGGTGCCATGGGCGCTGTGGCCATGGGTATCGGCACTACACAGGTGCGCGACGTACTGGCCACGCAGACGCTGGCCATGAGCCCCCTGAAGGTGCGCAATGTCCGCGTGGAAGGCACGCTGCGCCCCGGCGTGACGGCCAAGGACGTAGCGCTGCATATCATCGGCCGGCTGGGTGCCAACGGTGGTCTGGGTTATGCGTATGAGTTCGGCGGCTCCGCCATTGAGAATATGGAGATGGACGGCCGTCTGACGCTCTGCAACCTGGCCATTGAAGGTGCTGCCCGCTGCGGCTACATCAACCCGGATGAAAAGACCTTCGCCTACCTGAAAGGCCGCCCATATGCACCGAAGGGTGCGGACTGGGATGCCGCCGTGGAGCGCTGGAAGAGCTTTGCCAGCGATGCAGATGCAGAATATGACGATGTGGTCATCATCCCGGCAGAGGAGATTGAGCCTACTGTCACCTGGGGTATTTCCCCGGACATGAATATCGGCATTTCCGGCTCCGTTCCCTCCCCGGAGGATGCCCGCGATGCCGAAGGCCGCAAGGCCTACACCACGGCGCTGGAGTACATGAAGCTCACGCCCGGGCAGCCGATAAAGGGGCTGCCGGTGGATGTGGCATTCATCGGGTCCTGCACCAATGGGCGCATTTCCGACTTCCGCGCCGTTGCCCCGCTCATTGCCGGGCGCAAGGTGGCTCCGGGGGTGAAGGCTCTGGCCGTGCCCGGTTCCCAGATGACCGCGCAGCAGTGCGAGGAAGAAGGCATCGCCCGGATTTTCCGCGATGCCGGCTTCGAATGGCGACTCCCCGGCTGCTCCATGTGTCTGGCCATGAACCCGGATCGTCTGGTGGGCGACCAGATTTGCGCCAGCACCAGCAACCGCAACTTCAAGGGCCGCCAGGGCAGTCCCACGGGGCGCACGCTGCTGATGAGCCCGCTGATGGCCGCCGCCGCCGCTCTCACCGGCCGCGTTTCCGACCCGCGCGAGGTATTCGACATTGTCTGATGTGAACCGCTAACCTCTTTTTACCGAACATGCCTCTCAACAAAATCATTTCCATTTCCGGCAAGGCCGTTCCCGTTCCCGGAGCGGACATGGACACGGACCGCATCATCCCCGCCCGCTTCCTCAAGTGTGTGACCTTCGATGAGCTGGCCGGCACCATGTTCCATGATGAGCGTTTCAACGATGACGGCAGC
Organism: Akkermansia sp.; assembly: GCA_017409465.1. GTDB lineage: Bacteria > Verrucomicrobiota > Verrucomicrobiia > Verrucomicrobiales > Akkermansiaceae > Akkermansia. Next base: position 11,015 of record JAFQSQ010000021.1, read on the forward strand.
TCCAAGGGCCACCCCATCGATGCCCCGCAGCACGCAGGTGCTGCCATCATCCTGGGTGGTGAGAACTTCGGCTGTGGCTCCTCCCGCGAGCACGCCCCACAGGCCATCAAGCGCTCCGGCATCCGCGCCATCGTGGCGGAAAGCTTCGCGGAAATCTTCTTCGGCAACAGCTCCGGCATTGGCCTGCCCTGCGTCTGTGCCACCCGCGAGGATATTCTGGCTGCCACAGAGCTGACCACGCAGAAGCCGGATACCGTCTGGACGGTAGACCTGCACAGCATGACGCTGAGCTGCGCAGAGGCTTCCTATCCCGTCCGCATGCCGGCAGAGCCGCGCGAAGCCCTCATGCAGGGGCGTTGGGATGCCGTGGTGGAGCTGATGAACGCCCCGGAGGCCGTGGCCGCGCTGGCTGCCAAACTCCCCCGCCCCACCCTGTAACAATCTTCCCCCATTTTTTCTGACCATGCTGGCCCAGATTGCACCTCTGATCACCCGCGGCGTTGTGGACAACACGACGCCGGGCTATGTAGAGCTGCGTCTGTGGGGTATCGATGAGGGAGAACCCATCGACATCCTGCTCACGGGCAACTGTCTGCCGGACATCGCCGGCTGCCGCGTGAGCTTCACCAACAAGAGCCCCCTGCCCCATCCCGGGCAGGAGCACCCCGTGCTCAAAGGACTGCGTGAGGACACCCGCGCCACCCGCGCCGGGGATATGACCCTCTCCCGCCGCCTGCCGGAGCAGGACAACCGCCGCGCCATCACCAATGTGCTCTCGCTGGAGTTCTTCCTGGTGCCGGAGACACGCGTGCTCATCGAGATGAGCAGCTTCGAGTTCGAAATCTCCCTGCCCCAGTGGCAGATGAGCTGGGCAGAGGCCAACGCGCAGATGTTCCTGAACATGGAGGCGCTCCGCGCCCATGTGGAGTGGAATATGGAACACTTCGTCGGTCCCGGTCTGGCCGACCTGCGCAACACGGATTTTCCCGCCTGCGATTGGGATACGCACCTCAACCGCGCTGAGGCCGCCATGGCTATCTTCCCCACTATCCGCGAAAAATACCGCTACGAAGACAACGGCTACAACGAATTGGCTTATGTAATGGGGCGCATGGATATCCTGGCACAGAAAGCGGCAGAAGATGAAGCGCAGATGCCCCCTGACCCGCAGGAACCTGCCCGCGAATGGGAGGTCGTCGATTTCGTGGAACCGGCTCATGCCGACGAAGTGAAGCGCGCGCTGCACCACCCGCTCTTCACCGAAACATCGCACCTGACCGCCATCATCAACCAGACACTTATGGCGCGTAAGCCCACCCAGCCGTCCCCGGAAACGGAGGAGTTCATCAACCAGTACGCCGCCATGGTCAGTCATATCCTGGCGACCATCCTGCTGACCCGACAGAAGGAGTTCTCTCTGGAGCTCGCCTGCAAACGCCTGGCCATCATCATGCAGCGCGTGCAGGGGCTAGCCGGACGCGGCTCGCGACTGCTGAGCCGCCACGCCGGCACCATGCTGCGCGAGGCCTCAGCCTCGCTGCTCAGCCGGCTGGAGGATTTTGACACCCGCCTGCGCCGCCGCTAAACTCAGTCTTCCACCCCGCTCTCGCCATATGTATGTCGCCCAGGAACGCCGAGCCTATATCCTGCGTCTCCTGCAGCAGCGAGGCAGCGTGCGCTCTGCCGCAATGGCTCAGGAACTGGGCGTGACGGATGAAACCATCCGCACGGATCTGGTCGCCCTGCAAGCCCAGGGGCTGCTGGAACGCACGCACGGCGGCGCACGCTATATACTGCCCCTGACGCCATCGACACAGGCCGGAAACGTTCGTCTGGAGCTGCAACTGGCCGAACTGGCAGCCCGCCACATCGATGAGGGGATGCATCTGTACCTTGATGATTCACCCTTCGCCCTGGCACTGGTGGCGACACTACATGATAAACCCTGCAAGCTGATCTGCTGCGCGGTGGATGCGCTGCGCCACTTGCAAGCTGCCGCCCTGCCCCACGAGATATACTGCCCGGGTGGCAGACTGGACAAAGCAAGCGGTCTGCTACTGCCTGATTCGGGTAGCTTACGGCAAGAGGTACGGGTGGATGCTGCCATCCTCTCCCCGACGGCACTCCGCCCTAAAGCAGCGGCATTCCCCACTCGGGCGCGCGCTCAGCTGGCCGCAAGCGCAGCACAAGCAGCAAACCGGGTGTTCGCCCTTGTCCCGGCAGCGGCGCTGTCGGATATAGCCCCCCACACCGTGGAGCTGGAAACCTCGCTTCTCTTCACGGAAAATGCTCTCCCGCCCGGCTTCGACGATATGCCCCGGGAAACAGTCCCTTATATTGCCCCGGAAGATGTCATCCGCGAGGCGTCATTCGACTACTGAATCAGCGGCCTGAGGTTCCGGTCTTGCGCTGCTGCAGCCAGTTACGAATAGCATTGCCCATCTGCGACTGGCCGTTTGGAGAGGTCGTGGTGGTACCGGTGGGGGTAGTGGCCGGCATCAGTTTGTCACGCACAGCCGTCACCAGACAATCGCGATACAGCTTACCTCCCTGCCAGTTATTGAAGGAGAAGCGTGCCGACTCAGGCATGGCGTTCTCCGAACGCAGCACGCGATAGCGCAGACTGTTGCGGGTGAAATAGTCATATGCGTCATCCGCGCCGTAGTACATCATATCCGTGTAGGAGCTGGGATCAACTGCTGTGTAGGTAGTAGGAGTCAGCAGCTCCTTACGAGTGATGGTCTGAACCGGCATCAGGGAGCAGGAAGCCAGAACGGAAACGGTAAGCAGGGCTGTAACAACGTAACGCATGGGTTGGTTGTAACATATTTCACCATCGATGGCAAGAGCAAAGTAAATCGCCCCTCGAGAGACAAGGTATGCAGCAAAATACTGTCCGCACGCGTCCACGGACAGGATGTCGCACACATGAACAGGTAAAAAGAACAAGGAGCGCATCCGCCAGTAGGCGAATACGCTCCTTGGGCAAAATCAGCAGAAAGGGCTCACTTCTCGATGATAATAGTGGGCGGCGCAGGAGCCGGAGGAGGAGTCTGCTGTTGCTGCTGACAGCAGGATGCCAGAGCAACTGCTGCTACGGTCAGTAGGATACTGTATTTCATTCTTTCTCTCAGTTGGGGTTATTGCCGGGCGGCAGGTCACCACTGTGGTGTCCGCTGCCCGATGACAGGAGAATAGCAGGCACTCTCGATAATTGCAAATCTAACTTACTGACTATTAGGATGGCGCAAACAGACAAGTCACTCATTATTCCGTGAGCGATGACTGCGAAATGCAGGCGATTTAATCCCACATGCTATCTCATCCGCAAGAAAGCACGACGGCACCGACACTACCCTGCAGGAATTGAGTGGTCTGTTTACAACTCGTAGTAGGTATAGCCGTTCAGTCCGTTGCGGTAGGCCTCGAGCGCATCGCGGCGCTGTCGGGGAGTGATGCGCCCCTCCTCTACCGCACGCTCTGCCAGGCTGCGGAACTGTGAAACCAGATCCTTGGCATCGTACTTCACATAGGAAAGCACGTCAGCCACGCTATCACCCTCTTCCTCCTGCGTAAAGACCGGACGTCCGTTCTCCAGATGCACGCTCACCACATTGGTATCGCCCAGTAGATTGTGAAGGTCACCCAGCGTCTCCTGGTATGCTCCGACCATAAAAACCGCAACGTAGTATGTCTCGTCAGAACCAACCTCATGCAGCGGCAGAGAACGAGCCACGTCTTCACGATCGATAAAGTTGTCTACCTTGCCATCGCAATCGCAGGTGATGTCCACCAGCACACTCTTCTGCGATGGGCGCTCATCGAGACGCTGAATGGGTGCCACGGGGAAAAGCTGGTCAATCGCCCAGGAATCAGGCAGGCTCTGGAACACGGAGAAATTGCCGTAGTAAAAGTCTACCATGTTGTCAGAAACTTCCTTGAGGTCCTCCGGAATTTCACTCATCTCAGAAATACGGTGCGCGATGAGTCCCATGATATGCCAGTAAATGGCCTCACCCATACCTCGCTCGCGCAAACTGGCCTTGCCATGGTAAAACTCAGCGCGAAGTTGGTCGCGGTAGTAGATGGCATCGTTATAACACTCCTGGATATTCTTGCGCGTAATCATGCGGCGCGTTTCATCGAGAGCACGGAGAACATCACTGGCGTTGTCCGGCAGCGACGGCATGCTCTTCTCCATACCAGGAGCAGTGGTCACGTCCAGAATATTGAACGCCAGCACGGCGTGGTACGCGACTACAGCGCGCCCTGACTCCGTCACCAGGTTCGGATGCTCCACCCCGGCGCGAGTGCACATCTCCCCGACAATTTCGACGATATCGCGAGCGTACTCCTCGATGGTGTAGTTACAGGACGAATGGAAATTGGTCTGCGATCCATCATAGTCGACAGCCAGACCACCGCCCATATCGATGGCTCCCATCGGGGCTCCTTCTTTCACGAGATCGATGTAGATTCGGCAAGCTTCGGTCAGCGCACCGCGAACGACTGAAATATTGGGAATCTGAGAGCCCTGATGATAGTGCAGAACCTTGAGGCAATGCAGCTTATCGGCACTCTTGAGCGTATCCACCACATCGATGACTTGTGCGGCATTGAGACCGAACACTGATTTATCACCGGCAGATTCGTTCCAATGACCGCTGCCCTTGGAAGCCAGACGCACGCGCACACCCAACTGCGGCTCGACCCCCAGCGCCTCAGCACGACGCAGAATGGCAGGCAGCTCGTTGGGCATTTCCAGGATGAGACAGATATTGATACCCATGCGCATCCCCATAAGAGCGAGGTCAATGAACTCGTCGTCCTTATAGCCGTTGCACATCAGATAGGCCTGAGGGTCTTTCATCTGAGCCATGGCCGCAATCAGCTCGGGTTTGGAGCCGGCCTCCAGTCCATAGTGGTAGCGGGCACCATGAGAGACAATTTCCTCAACTACCTGTCGCTGCTGATTCACCTTGATGGGGTACACGCCCCGGTACTTACCGGTGTAACCGGCCTCGCGAATGGCCTTGTTGAAGCTCTTGTTGAGCTCGTCAATACGAGCGTGAAGCAAATCTCGGAAACGCAGCAATACCGGCGCGTCCGTCCCGCGCTCGGCCAATCCCTTCATGATATTGTACAAGCTCACTAACTTGGACGAACCGTCAGAGTCCTGCAACTTTACCATGAACTCCCCTTCTTTGGAGACATTGAAATAGCCGTTGCTCCACCCATTCACACAATAAAGGTCGGCAGAATCAGCTGCGGTCCAGTTGCGAATCTTGCGTTTGATGGATGCTGTGCGCGATTTCTTCATGATCTTTTCTTGTTTGGTAAGTGTCTCCTGCGTGCGGGGAATGCGCGCGTTATATACTAACACAGGACGATTGTCAATCAGAAGTTTGGCTTTCCCGCGCTTTCCTGTCGGCATTCTCCGTATCGAGTGAAATAAGCTCTCAATGGCAACCTCTTTACAAATGACACATCTCACTGCAATTAAGCACTTTATAGTCACAATGTCAAAAAAAATGCAAAATTCAGAGAAATTTGGATTGCCAAGCAGGCAAAAATCGTGTAGACTGTCGCACCCACCCGAGCCGGGAGGCTCACAGACCATTTACAAAACAGAAGGAGATTTAGGAATGAACATTCTCGATACTATCGGAAAAGAGCAGATGAAGGACGACGTGACGCCCTTCAACGTTGGTGACACCGTGAAGGTACACTGCCGCGTGATTGAAGGTGGCAAGGAACGTGTGCAGATCTTCCAGGGCATCGTCATCGGTAAGCGTGGCGCCGGCATCAACGAGGCTTTCACCGTTCGTAAGATTGCCTACGGCGAAGGCGTGGAGCGCTCCTTCCCCATCCACACCCCCAAGATTGCCAAGATTGAGGTGGTGACCCGCGGTAAGGTTCGTCGCGCCAAGCTGAACTACCTCCGCGACCGCGTGGGTAAGGAAGCTGTGACGGTGAAGACCATCCGCTAAGTCACAACTGTAACATTTTCATCTACAGCATGCCATTCTATTACAGAATGGCATGTTTTTGTGTGTCCGGATAACCCTGACTCTAACCTCTATAGAGCAAAAAAATCGCCATGCGGCCGGGAATGGCAGCATGGCGAAAAATCATGAGGGAAAGAGTACTTATTCCTTATTACCGGCGATACCCATGGTATAGCCGTTAAACTCGCGGAAGTTGTACAGAGGCTGCCCCTCGGGCACAGCATAACCGATGTTCTTGCGGATGGCCAGGAAATCGGCAATACCGGCCTCATTCACCTGATTGAGCTTGCCTCCGTGCATGTCGGCAAAGAGTACCATCTTGCAGTAGGCATCGGCGTTTTCCATGAACCACTCGGCCTCTTCGATGTGGCGGGCACCGGTGATAACGCCATGGTTCTCCATGAACACCACCGTGCTCTGGCGGGAGGCCTTGGCCACGGCCTCAGCCGTTTCGGGCGAACCGGGCGTACCGTAGGGAGCCAGCGGAATCTGGCCCAGGAAGATATCTGCCTCAGGGTTGATACCGTTGGGCGGCACCATGCCGGCAAAAAGGAAAGCATTGCAGCAGGGAGGATGCGCGTGGATGCAGGCGTTCACGCCCACTTCCTTCATCATGGCGATGTGGGTTTTCACCTCGCTGGTGGCGGGGCGGTAGCCGCAGAGCTGACCGGCGTTCATATCCACCAGGCAGATATCCTCCACGGTCATGAAGCCCTTGGAGCAAAGCGTGGGGGAGCAGAGAACGAGGTCTTTCGCCACACGGACGGAGAGGTTGCCGCCATTGCCGTCCACGTATTCGCGCGCCCAGAGGCGGCGACCCATGTCGACCATGCGCTGCTTGATGACGAGGATTTCCGGGCTGTTGAAGAACGCGTCGATTTCCTCACGGGTCTGCGGGTCATAATTCTCCCAGGGGAAGATGCGATCCGGCAGAGCGGGTTTGATATAGAGTTCGGGATTAGCCATAGTTGTGTTTATTGGTAAAGTTCAGCGTAAGCAGCCTGCTGCTCACCGGGGTTGATGGTGGTATAGGTGATACCGAAGGAATCGCGGCAGGCTTCCGGCGATTCAAATGCTCCTGCTCCGGCAAAGGCGTACATGGCAGCCCCCAGCACGGTACTCTCAGAGACGTTGGAAATGCGGATGGGCAGGCCGAGGATATCGGCACGCATCTGCGTCCACACCTTGTTGCGGGCACCGCCGCCCACCAGCAGGAGGTCGGTGGATTTGAAACCGCCCACCTTTTCCAGCTTCTCCAGGCGCTGTTTCAGGCGCAGAGTCAGTGCCTCCATGGCGGCGCGGTAGATATGGGCGCGGGTACGCCCCAGCACCAGCCCCTGAATGCTGCCGGGCACGGCATCGCTGGGCAGGAAATCGGGTATGAGCTTCACGCCGTCGCAGCCGGGAGCAATTTTTTCAGCCTCGGCATCCATGGTATCAAAGCTCTCCCCGTTGTAACAGGTGGCTTTCACCCACTCGATGATACCGCTGGCAATCCACTGCAGCCCGGGGTTGAGCAGCCCGGCCTTGCTGTCGTACTCCACGGTGGCACCGGCTGCATAATCAGAGGGTTCCAGCGTAGCCTTGGCTGTGCGCAGCATGAGAATTTCCCAGGTTCCGCTGGAAAGGAAAGGCTGATTCTCCTGCACGCCGCTGCCGAAGAGCGCAAACTGTGTATCATGCCCGGTGGAAATCACCGGAACGCCCGCAGGTAATCCCAGCAGCTCGCAGGCGGCCGGAGTCAGTGTGCCGATGGCCTCGCCGGCATTCACCATGGCGGGGAACAGGCTCTTGCGAATACCGATGGCAGACAAAATCTCCTCCGACCAGTCACCCGTATTCAAATCGGTCATCTGGGAGGTACCGGCCATGGTGCGATCCGTTGCCATCACCCCGGTAAGGCGGTAGGCCAGGATATTGGAGATGAACAGCCAGGCATGCGCCTGTTCCACCAGCTCCGGGCGATTCTCCTTCAGCCAGATGAGTTTGTAGATAGTGTTAAAGGCAAACTCGCCCACCCCGGAAACGGCATTGAGCTTCTCCTGCGGGATATACTGCGCCACCCGCTTCATCACCTCTGCCGTGCGCGGGCACTTCCAGGAGATAACCGGGTACAGCAGCTCGCCGGCGGCATTCACAAGCGCGCCGTCCACACCGAAAGTCGTGATGGTTACTGCCTTCACCTCTGCGACATTCACCTGCGGGAGAATTTCGCGAGCGCAGGAGGCCAGCTGGTTCAGGATACGGTCTGCATTCCAGACGTGAAAATCCGGGCTTTCCGTTCCGGCATCGGTCGAATTGGGCTGGCTGGATTTAGCCACCAGCTGCCCCTTATCATCAACAAGTATGGCGCGCACATTGGTCGCGCCGCAGTCTAAGCAAAGTACGTAGGCCATGCGTGGAAAAACAGGCAAGCTGCCGGGTATGTTCCCGACAGCCTGCCATGGTGTGAGGATTAATACTTACCGTAGATGGGACCGAAGTTGGCGCAGGCGCGGAAGTCTGCACCCTCGGGATCGGCAGTACCGAAGAGATCCCATGCAGCGGGACGATACACCTTGTCCTCCGGCACGTTGTGGGCATACACGGGGATGCGCAGCATGGAAGCCAGAGTAATGATGTCGGCACCGATGTGACCATAGGTCCAGGCACCGTGGTTGGCGCCCATGTTGGCCATGACGGTGTACACGTCCTTGAAGCCGCCCTTGCCGGTCAGACGCGGGGCGAACCAGGTGGTCGGCCAACCCGGGTCGGTGCGCTGGTCGAGCTTGTCATTCACCTCCTGCGGCAGGTCGCAGGTCCAGCCTTCAACAATGGTCAGCACGGGGCCCTGCCCCTTCACCAGATTCATGCGAATCATGGTCACGGGCACATTACCCTTGGAGACGAAGTGCAGGGAGTAACCGCCGCCACGGAAGTATTCGCGGTTGGCCGGGCACCACTCGGAGGCAGCCATCATGGCTTCAATATCGGCCTGCGTGGTCTCGCCGGTCTTCTTCATGATGGGCGTGCCATCGGGAGCAGTGGACTGCATGTTGCCGTCCAGAGCGGTGGAGCCGGAGTTGATGAGGTGCATGATACCATCCTTGGCCAGACCTTCCATGGTGTAGCCGGTCACACGCTTCACAGCAGCGGGGCTCCAGTAGGTGCGGATATCGGAGAAACAGGCAGAACGGCCGGTCAGCTGGTGCAGCAGAAGCATACACACGCCGTTCATGGCATCATTTTCCGTGGCGAAAGGAATAGCCTCGCGCGGGCCGTTCCAGTCGAAGGTGCTGTTGAGGATGGATTCTGCCATATCGCCATTCGGGTAGAAGTCCGTCCAGTGACGCTGACCCTGGAAGCCGCCGCAGATGGCGTTGAAGCCCAGGCCCTCTTCCTCGCGGTCAATGGTCTTGAGGTAGGGGTTGCCATGCATCATATCGCGGAAGATGATGGTCATCAGGATGGACTCACGCAGCGTGCGCTCCTTCTCCTCGGGGGAGAGTACCAAGTCGGGACGGTTGCGATCCGGGCCAATCTTCACATACTTGGCAGCCCACTCCATGGCCAAATCAAACTCTGCCTTGTCATAGATACCCAGCTCCATGCGGCGGCGCACCTCGGTCATGTCAACCGGCTGAATACGCATACCCAGATAGCTTTCCCAGAAGGAGTGGTCAATGATGGAACCGGCGATACCCATGGAGCAACCGCCGATGGACAGATAACCCTTGCCGCGCAGAGTGGCCACGGTCAGGCCGGCGCGAGCGAAGCGCAGAATCTTCTCTGCCACGTCCTCCGGGATGGAGGTATCATCGGCATCCTGCACGTCGTGGCCGTAGATGGAGAATGCAGGCACACCCTTCTGAGCATAACCGGCCAGAGCAGCGGCCAGATACACGGCGCCGGGGCGCTCCGTGCCGTTGAAGCCCCAGATAGCCTTGGGCGTGGTGGCATCCGTCTCGAACGTCTCGGTGATGTAGCACCAGCAGGGAGTCACGATGAGCGAACAGCCCACGTTGTTCTCCTGGAATTTCTGATTGCAGGCAGCCGCCTCTGCAGGACCGCCGATGGTGGTGTCAGCGATGATGCACTTGACGGGCTGGCCGTTGGCGTGGGTCACATTCGCCTCGATGAGGGCGGCGGCGGCCTTGGCCATGTTCATGGTCTGGTCTTCCAGAGATTCACGAACGCCAAGACGGCGGCCGTCAATCGTCGGACGAATACCGATGGTGGGCAATGTATCGTATTTCATAATGAGATAATGGTTGAATGGTTGTTATTTGTCAGAAGAGGTGAGAGGTTTGCGGAAGAGGAGGCTGTATACCAGCACCACCGCAAAACAGATGGCAGGCACAATGAAAGAAGCACGCACAGCTGCGGAAGAAGTCCCCAGGTTTGTGTCCCATGTGTTGTCAAAGGCAGAGGTCAGGACGAGCCAGCAGCCCTCTGCATCGCCGATGATTCCGGCCATCCACGGCGTGATGAGAGCGCCGCCCAGAATGGCCATGATAAGACCAGCAGCACCGAGCTTCACATCACGCTGGTTGAGCCCGCCCAGCGCAATACCGTAGATGGTGGGGAACATGAGGCTCATGCAGCCGGACATGGCAATCAGACTCAACACGTTGGCAGAGAAGCCCAGACCTCCCACCGTGAACAGGATATCAGACGGCAGGTAAATGACACCGGCGCAGGAAGCAATAGCAGCCAGAGCGAACAGACTCATCATGCTGGCAGGATTGAACTTCTTCATGTAATAGGTGGCCACCCAGCGGCAGGCAATGAAGAGAATGATGGAAATGAGGTAATAGGTGGCGGCGGTTGCGGGGGTGACCCCCAGCTCCTTGCAGCAATACACGTTCAGGTAGGTCCAGGCAGCAATCTGCACACCCACATAGAAGAACTGAGCAATCACACCGCACCAATAGCGGGGCTGGCTCAGCAGAGAGAACAGCATGGCTCGGTAATCACCCACCAGGAACAGGTACACAATCGGGCCCAGCGTACCGCAGAGAACCCACTGCACCTTATCCATATCCGGGAAAAGGAAGTACAGCACCGTGAGCGGCACCACGGCAAACAACGCAGCCACCAGCACGCGCACACCGCCCTTGCGGCTGCCCTGCGCGGGTGTTGCAGCAGTCTCCTGCTCCTCTTTCGTACGCAGGAAGAACAACCAGATGAAGAAAGCAATCGCGCACAGCCCCACATACGGAGCGCACACCCAGAAAAGTTCCTTATGCACAATCTCGCTCAACTGATTGGCGGGCATGGCGGCTCGCTCATCGGCCGTGGCAGGATTCAGGTTGCTGAGGATAAGCTGCTGTGCCAACAGAATACCGCAGATGGAACCCACGGGGTTGAAAGCCTGGGCAAAGTTGAGGCGGCGTACCGCCGTTTTTTCCGGCCCCAGGGAAATCACATAGGGATTACAGGTCGTTTCCAGCACAGAGCACCCGGCCGCCACCACAAAAATGGCCACAAAGTAAATCTCAAAGCTCTGGTGGATGCAGGCCGGGATATAAGCCAACGCACCGGCTATATAGACACCCAAGCCAATGAGCACCCCTTTCTTGTAGGAGAATTCCTCAATCAGAATAGAGGCAAAAATGGCCAGCACAGCATACGCGCCGTAGAACGCCACCTGCACCAGAGCTGCCTGCTCCTGAGGAATCGTAAAGATGTTCTTGAACGCCGGCACGAGATTATCCGTCATGTTGTTGAGCAGACCCCAGAGGGCAAAGCAGCTCACCAGCATAAAAAAGACAGGACGGAACTTGCGCGGCACAACGGGAGTCAAATCACGTTTCTCGCTCGTACTCATAACCACGATAGTTTACCAACTTCACACCTCATGTCAATGCGGAAAAACAAGAAATAAAGACTTCTCCACCTTTTTTTGCCATTTTTCAAAAAAAGTCTTGCTTTCACGCATCATCCCCTATATAATCCGACCGCGCCTGCTGCAAGGCGGACGCAACAACGGCAAGGAGCGGTAGCTCAGTTTGGTTAGAGCGCAGCCCTGTCACGGCTGAGGTCGCGGGTTCGAGCCCCGTCCGCTTCGTGTAGAAAAAAAAGGATGTCCCACAGGGGCATCCTTTTTTTGTATGCTGATATGTAAGTGTAAGTCGCCGCGCGGCACATTGTACTTGCATCATAGCAAATATTATGATACAAAACGCACGCGCAAAAGTGTAACCTATGTAGTTGAACTAAAGTGTTACCCATGTGAGTGGCGTACCATTGCCTTTTTCTCCATTTCGGGCTTTCATCAACCTCTCCGGAAACATTCTCCCAGCATCTCCTTGGCTGCCTTCTTCCAATCCTTTACCAAATCCGGGCTGACTCCATAATCTGATGCTATCAGGGCATGTGTCTTGGCACCATTATACACCTCCTATGCCTCACGTAAAATTTGACTTAGAGTCTCCTCAAAACGAACAAGAGAAAAGAAACGCTGTTGCCGTTCCTTCCCTCGAAGCCCAATAGCTACAGCCATTTCTGGCGATTTAATCACATTCTTCATGGCTTGAGCCAAGGATTCTGCATTCCGTGCTTCCACGAAAAACCCGGTTTCTTTATCTTCTATAATATCTGGTAAAGCTGCAACCGCCGTAGAAATAATTGGTAATCCGTGTTTCATTGCCTCTAACACAACCAGAGGAAAACACTCGTTAAAGGACGGGAATATAAACGCATCTACCTGACACAATATCGATTCCTTATCAGCACCATATAAAGGACCGTGAACACGGACTACATCGGACAAGTTACGTTCCCGCACTTCATTCTCCACCCCGTCAACTGACAACTCCTGACTTCTGTCTCCCACTATATGACATATGAAGTTCAGCCCCTGGCACTTTAATATTTCACATGCATCCAAAGCCACGAATATACCCTTTTCAACAAGTAGATTACTTAAAAAAAGAAACTGATACATAAAGTTATTCTATACCATTGGGACAAATACGCACCTGCTCTGGTTTTACCACAGCTGAAACATCATCATACAAACGCCATGAAAGCAAAACTACCCTTGCATGTCGATACACCAAGGGCAACAGCCAGCGATAAGGGAAACGTTGCACGCAATCGGACATTCCTCGATTATGCTGATGGATGACCACACGACAACCAAAAAGCTTTGCCAACAATACAAATAGAGCGTCCTTCAGGAAAGCCTTTCCGTGGCATGTAATCGAACAGTAGCATATTTGTGGACGAAAAAAAATTAATTCTTTTATCATATTGAGCCCCGCTCCAATATAGCGCATTCCCTTTCTTATTAAATCGATTAATCCACATTTCCCTATCTCGTTCATTGTTCTGGACATCGCAGAATTTATATATCGGCACTCAAACTCCGAATTAATCAGTCTGCTCGTCTTAATTTGTGCGCAAACCATGCTCATACCATGCACCGGGGGGGGCATAATCAAAACAAAAAGGATTCTTTTCTTTGTGCTTTTTCTTCCCATATTCCAGCTCAATATTAATATAACGTAGCCGAGATGACAAGCTCATATCCTATCTTCCCGACGGCCATCGTTGTCGAGTCTTACTTTCATCGACGGCGAGCACTGAGCAGCGAGAGAGCCTGTAGTGGGAGGATTCCCATTGTCGGTTCCGATACCACGGCAAAATAGCGACCGTTGTTGGCAAAATCCACATAGGTATTCAGCGACACATCCGTATGTCGAACTGCAGCCTCTGCGGGCTCATCAAACAGGCAGACGACAACGCACAACAAAAAATGACAGGGAGACACAGTTTCATAATCTTGCGCTATCCTATCAGATGCCGTCCGGCATAGCAACAACAAAAAAAATGTTCTGATGAACAAATGGACAAATTTCCGGCAGAAGCACGACGCTCCTGCCGGAAAAGGAGAAAAGGATGTCAGAGGGGTATCACAAGCGCACGCTGATACCCTGCTCGCGGAGCCAGGCTTTCAGCTCGGGAATGAGGATTTCGCCAAAGTGGAACACGCTGGCGGCCAGGGCGGCATCGGCGTGGCCCAGACGGAAGGCATCCGCAAAGTGCTCACGGGTGCCGGCGCCGCCGGAGGCGATAACCGGGATGGTGAGATTGTCGCTGAGGCGCGCCAGAGCTTCATTCGGGAATCCCTGCTTCACGCCGTCGTGATCCATGCTGGTGAAGAGGATTTCCCCGGCACCGCGCTCCTGAGCCTCGCGAGCCCAGTCAAAGAGATTGTATTCCGTGCGGATGCGACCGCCGTTCAGGTAGCAGGCCCAGGTGCCGTCCTCCTCACAGCGGGCATCAATAGCCGCCACGCATACCTGAGAACCGAACTTGGCGGCAATGTCATCGATGAGCTTCGGGTTGCGCAGGATAGCGGAGTTCAGGCTCACCTTGTCCGCACCGGCATCCAGCATGCGCGACACGTCATCCAGCTCATGAATACCGCCGCCCACGGTAAAGGGGATGGAAACGGCCTCTGCCACGCGGGAAACGACATCCACAAAAGTCTTGCGGCCCTCATGGCTGGCGGCAATATCCAGGAATACCAGCTCATCGGCCCCCTGCTCACTGTACAGGCGGGCAAAGTCCACGGGGTCACCGGCATCGCGCAGGTTCACAAAGTTCACGCCTTTGACGGTGCGACCGTCCTTCACGTCCAGACAGGGAATAATGCGTTTAGCTAACATGTTGTTGATTCAGGAATGAGGTTGAAGAAGTACGTTCATATCCAGGCGGCCCTCATAGAAGGCCTTGCCGAAAACCACGGAGGGAATACCCGCTGCATCCAGCGCCAGGATATCCTCCGTGCAGGAGACACCGCCGCTGGCGATGAGTCGGCAGGCGGGGAACTCCTGCATGATGCTGCGGTAAAGCTCGATATTGGGGCCGGAGAGCATGCCGTCGCGGCTGATATCCGTGCAGAGCACGCGGGTGACACCATGCTGCATATAGAGTGCCACGAACTCACGCAGCGACATGCCGCCATCCTCCAGCCAGCCCTTGATGCGGATACGACCGTCCTGTGCATCCGCGCCCACGATGAAGCGGTCTGCGCCGAAGCGCTCTGCCCACTGCAGCACCGTCTCCGGCTGAGTGGCGGCCAGACTGCCCACCGTCACCATGGCTGCGCCGTGGTCAAATGCAGCGCACAAATCGGATTCTGCCTTGATACCACCGCCGAAATCCACGGTGAGCCCGGTCTGCGTGGTGATTTTCTCCAGCACGTCGATGTTGACGATATGGCTGGCTTTGGCACCATCCAGATCCACGACATGCAGGCGGTTGAAGCCCATGTCCTCAAATCGGCGGGCCACTTCCTCCGGGTGTTCATCGTAAATCTTCTTGGCATCGTAGTCACCCTTGGAAAGGCGCACACACTTGCCGCCGATAATGTCAATGGCAGGAATCAGCTCAATCATGGCAGAGATAGATAAAGTTTCGGATGATGCGCTCACCCACATCCCCGCTCTTTTCCGGGTGGAACTGGGTGGCATAGAAATTACCGCGCCGCATGGCAGAGCTGAACCGCACCCCGCCGTATTCCGTGGTAGCGATGCTCAGCGGAGAGGCCGGCACATAATAACTGTGAACAAAATACACGAAATCGCCCTCATTCAGCCCGTCAAACAGCGGGGAGCTCAGCTGCTCCACCGAATTCCAGCCCATGTGCGGCACTTTCAGATTCACCCCGGCGGGCGCGGTAAACTTCTGCACCACCGTGCCGGGGAAAATGCCCAGGCAATCAACCATTCCCTCATCAGAATGCCCGCAGAGGAGCTGCTGGCCGATGCAGATACCCAGCACCGGCTGCGTGAGGGAGGCTATCACGGCATCCAGCCCGCTCTCCCGCAGGTAGGCCATGGTGGGGGCGGCACTACCCTGTCCCGGGAAGATGACTCGGTCTGCCGCGCGGATGACCGCAGGCTCATCGGTGACACAGGGCTCCACCCCCACGCGGCGGAGGGCATTCACCACAGAGCAGATGTTGCCGGCGTTGTACTTGATGACCGCGACTTTCATGTGTGTGTGTATCTTACAGCGTTCCCTTGCTGGAGGGCAGCACCAGGTGGCGCACGTCGCGAGCCACCGCCATGCGGATGGCGCGAGCCAGCGCCTTGAAAGTGCCCTCAATCTTGTGGTGTTCGTTATCGCCCACTGCGGTGATGCTCAGGTTCATCAGCGCAGCATCGCTCAGGCTCTTGAAGAAATGATAGAACATCTCCGTGGGCATGTCACCGATGCGCTCGCGCTTATACTCTGCCTCCCACTGAAGCCAGGGGCGACCGCCAAAATCCAGAGCCGCCCGGCACAGGCAGTCATCCATGGGCAGGCAATAGCCGTAGCGGGAGATACCCAGCTTGTTGCCGATGGCTTTGCGGAGACATTCACCGAGCGCCAGCCCCGTGTCCTCGATGGTGTGGTGCTCATCCACATACAAATCACCTTTCACGCGAATGGTCACGCCCATGCCGCCGTGGTGGGAAAGCTGCGCCAGCATGTGGTCAAAGAAGCCCAGCCCCGTGCTGATATCGCAGACACCGGGGCGATCCAGCTCCAGCTTCACATAGATATCCGTCTCGCGGGTGGTGCGCTTCACCTCTGCGCTGCGTTCCCCGGCCACCAGAATTTCCGTAATCTTCGCCCAGTCCATACCGTCCGCACCAATCTGCAGAGCCTTGCAGCCAAGATTCTGTGCCAGCTGCACATCCGTAGCGCGGTCGCCGATGACATAGCAATTCTCCAGGTCGTAAGAGCCGTCCATGTAGGCCGTGAGCATCCCCGTGCCGGGTTTGCGGGTGGGGGCGTTGTCCTGCGGGAAATGGCGGTCGATGAGGATGGCATCGAACTCCACACCCTCGCCCCGCAGCGTGTCCAGAATGAAGTTATGCACCGGCCAGAAGGTGTCCTCCGGGAAAGAATCAGTGCCGAGGCCGTCCTGATTACTGACCATCACGAATTCGTAGTCGGTGAGCTCGCGGATGGTACTCAAGGCGCGAAAGGCACCGGGCAGGAAGGAGAGTTTCTCAAAGGCATCAATCTGCTCATCCGCCGGTTCGCGGATGATGGTGCCGTCGCGGTCAATGAAAAGAGCCTTTTTCTTCATTGTCAGAATTTGTTGAGAGCTTCAAGCAGTTCGTCGTTTTCGGCAGGAGTACCGATGGTGATGCGCAGGCAGTTCTCGCACATGATGATGCGGTGGCGATTGCGCACGATAATCCCCTGCTCCACCAGTGCATCATAGATACCGCAGGCATCGTTCACTTTTGCCAGGAAGAAGTTGGCATCGCTGGGGTACACCTTCTCACAGATGGGCAGTGTCGCCACGGCCTGCATCATCCGTTCGCGTTCAGAAAGAGCTTCCTGCACCCAGGCGCGGATTTCGTCCATGTGCTCCAGGCGCTCCATGGCGGCGCGCTGGGTCAGGATGTTGACGTTGTAGGGGTATTTCACCTTGTTGAAGAGGGCAATAATCTCCGGGTGCGCCAGAGCCATGCCCAGGCGAATACCGGCAGAGGCCCATGCCTTGGAGAAGGTGTTGAGGATGATGAGGCGCGGATATTCCTCCAGCAGAGAGATGACGGAGGAACCCTCCGGGGCAAAATCGATGTAGGCCTCATCCACCACCACGATACCGCGGAAAGAATCCAGAACCTTGCGGATTTCCTCTATCGGCAAGAGGTTGCCTGTGGGGTTATTCGGGCTGCAGATGAAAGCCACTTTGGCCACATCGCGGCAGCTCTCGGCAAAGGCAGCGCCATCGAACTCGTACCCCGCCTTCAGCATGAACTTGAGATAGTGTACGTTGTTGATGTCAGCACAGACCTCATACATGCCGTAGGAGGGATGAATGGCCGCCACGCTGTCCACCCCGGGAGTACAGAAGGTACGGAAGATAAGGTCGATGGCCTCGTCGCTGCCGTTGCCCAGGAAAATACGCTCCGGAGCCACTCCCTTATAGGCAGCAATCTTCTGCTTCAGCTCCCACTGCAGGGGGTCGGGGTAGCGATTATTCGGTGCGTTGTGCGGGCACTCGTTCGCGTCCAGGAACACGTGAGCAGCCTTGCCCGCATATTCATCACGCGCAGAGCTGTAAGGCTTGAGTGCCAGGATATTCGGGCGCACCAGGCGTTTGATTTCCGTCACGGCAGGCTCATCTGTCTCCGCCTCCGGCATGGCGGCAACCGCCTGCATGCGCAGGGTCATGGCGCGGGCGTGGGCATCCAGATGCTCGGCCTCGGCCATGAGTTCCACGGTGCGGCCGATACTGCGGATACCGCGCGGGGTGATGGTCTGCACCGTCATCTTGCGTTGGAAGCTGTCCACACACAGGCTGCTGTAGGCACGCACGCAGCCCATGGTCGGCAGTGTGTGATTGGTGCCGCTGGCGTAATCGCCCGCACTTTCGCAACTGTAGTTGCCCACGAAGACAGACCCGGCATTGCGCACGGAAGCAGTCAGGACACCCTGCATGGCGATAATGAGGTGCTCCGGGCCGTAAGCATTGGTGAAGTCAATGCAATCCTGCTTGTTCGCCAGCACGATGATGCGGCTGTTGGCAATGGATTTGGCGGCTATTTCCCTGCGGGGCAGTTCAGCAAGCTGGCGTTCCACCTCCTCTGCCACGGCTATGGCCACATCAGCGTCGGTGGTCACGAGCATGGCCTGGCTGTCCGGGCCGTGTTCTGCCTGGCTCAACAAGTCTGCCGCCACAAAGGCCGGCACGCAGCTCGCATCGGCCAGCACTTCCACCTCGCTGGGTCCGGCCGGCATATCAATAGCCACACCGGAAAGCGAGGCCAGCTGCTTGGCGGCGGTCACATACGCATTACCCGGGCCGAAAATCTTGTCCACCTTCGGCACGGAGGCCGTACCATAGGTCATGGCCGCAATGGCCTGAGCCCCGCCCACCTTGAAGATGCGCTTCACTCCACAGAGTTCTGCAGCAAAGAGGATGGCGGGATTCACCCGACCGTCCTTTCCGGGAGGTGTGCAAAGCACCACCTCTTCGCACCCGGCCACTGCTGCGGGAATGGCCAGCATGAGCACGGTAGAGAATAACGGAGCCTGACCACCGGGCACGTAGAGCCCCACCCGCTGAATGGGCAGCGTGTGCTGCTCGCAGTATACGCCGGGTGCGGTTTCGCGGCAGCGGGCAGGCGCATCCAGCTGAATCTCATGAAAATCCCGGATATTGGCATACGCCGCGCGAATAGCCTCGCGCAGCTCCTGCGGCACCTGAGCGCAGGCTTCCGACACCTCTGCAGGAGATACGGCAAGCTCTTCCAACTCCACGCCATCAAAACGGCGGCCGTACTCACGCAGCGCGGCGTCGCCGTGTGCATGCACCTCATCCATGATGGGGCGCACCACATCGAAAAGTTGGGTAACATCGAATGCCGGACGGCGCACCAGCTCCGTCCACTGCTCACGCGAGGGCTCCGTTATGATGGTCATGGGGGG
Source organism: Akkermansia sp. (assembly GCA_017409465.1). GTDB lineage: Bacteria > Verrucomicrobiota > Verrucomicrobiia > Verrucomicrobiales > Akkermansiaceae > Akkermansia. The sequence goes on from JAFQSQ010000021.1 coordinate 30,454, forward strand.
AATTTTACAGGTCAGGTTTTACAGAATCATTTTTTCGATGGGCAGCACCAGGATACCCTGAGCTCCGGCATCTTTCAGGCGGCCGATGATATCCCAGAAGCAGGATTCATCCAGCACTGTGTGGATACTGCACCAGTCCTCCTGCGCCAGCGGCATGACCGTGGGGCTCTTGATACCGGGCAGAACGTCCAGAATGGCCTGCACACACTCGCGCGGCGCATTCATCAGCACATATTTCTTATCAGAAGCACTCATGACCGCATCAATGCGGAAGAGCAGCTTGTCCAGAATCTCTCGCTTTTCGGCACTGAGATGCTTATTGGCAATGAGCACAGCATCGCTCTCCAGAGCGACCTCCACTTCCTTGAGGTTGTTGCTCACCAGCGTAGAACCGGAGCTGACGATATCGAAGATGGCATCCGCCAGACCGATACCGGTGGCAATCTCCACCGACCCGGTGATGACGTGGATATCTGCCTGCACGCCCTTGCTCTCCAGATAACGGCTCAGAATACCGGGATAGGAGGTAGCAATCCGGCGGCCCTGCAACCACTCCGTGCCGGAATATTCCACATCTTTCGGCACAGCTATGGACAGGCGGCAGGCACCAAAGCCCAGATGCTTCACGATTTCAGCATCGGCTGCGCGCTCCTCAAACTCGTTAAGGCCCACCACGCCGATATCGGCCACACCATCAGCCACGGTTTCGGGGATATCATCATCTCGCAGGAACAGTACCTCCATGGGGAACTTACGCGCGGCAACCAGCAGCGTGCGGCGGGAGGAACTTACCTTGATTCCGGCTTCCTTGAGCAGTTCCATGGTGTCCTCATTCAGACGACCCTTGGACTGCACTGCAATACGGAGTTTCATCATTTCAGCTATCTATGAAGAGTTCTTAAAATGAACAAGGACGCGTCCGCACGTCACGGATACGTCCTTGTCATCGGGGAAGCTGTTTGGAACAGCTTCCCTTGGTTAATGAGAAACCTTAGCGGCAGCCTCCTTGAGGTTCTTGCCGACCTTGAACTTCACCACGGAACGCGGGGGAATCGGAACGTTCTTGGCGGGGTCCTTGGGGTTGCGGCCAACCTTGGCCTTCACTTCCTTCACGGTGAACGTACCGAAATTGCGCAGCACAACACGGTCGCCGTTGCCGAGAGCTTCGGTAATCAGCTCGATGGTCTTCTGAACAATGTCAAGGACGTCGTTCTGCGTGAAACCACCGTCGAGTTCTGCACAGACCTTGTTCACCAGTTCTCTTTTAGTAATCGTATTAGCCATAACTTTTCTGCCTTTGTTCGCATGCTTGATAAGGCGGGCGGATTATAGCCCATTTTTTTTAAATTGTCTCGCTAAATCAGCTCAGAATCACCTTTTTTTGTGTCAACCTCATGATTTTTCAATCATTTTTCAGGATTTTGATTGACGTTTTGAGTCGAAAAGGGGATTTTAGGAGTCACCAATGGCTAATCAATGCTCCATATCCCTGACAGCAAGCGAAGCAATTGCGCTGGAAAAACAACTGGAAACAACGGCAGGATTCTGCCGAGCTGAGCGGGCATACGCATCATTCTGTTTTGAAAAACAGGATGTCAATGTGGCATTCTACCCCAAAAAGGGCCGGCTACTCATCCAGGGGAAAGGGACGAATGAGTTCTTGGAACATACCCTTCTTCTTACCCCGGATGCCATCGCCCCGGCCAGGAGCCGAACTCTGCCGGCGCTGGTCGATACCACCCCCCATTTCGGAGTGGATGAAAGCGGCAAGGGAGATTATTTCGGGCCACTGGTCATCGCAGGTGTCTATTCGGATGAAAAATCCGCCCATGCGCTCATCAAGCTGGGCTGCCGCGACAGTAAGCAGATTGCCGACGACTCCCAAATCATTGCCATGGCCAACAAAATCAAAAAGGTGCCGGGAGTGGCATGGGAAGTGGTCTGCATAGGCCCGGCTCGATACAATGAACTCTACACTGAAATTGGGAATCTGAACCGGCTGCTGGCCTGGGGGCACGCACGAGTCATTGCTGCGCTGCATGAGAAAGTGCCTGCCTGTCCCCGTGCTCTGTCCGATCAGTTTGCCAACGAATGGGTGCTGAAGCGTGCTCTGGGGCAGCGGCATATCCCCGTGCAGCTGGAGCAGCGAACCAAAGCCGAGAGCGATGTCGCCGTAGCCGCTGCTTCTATCCTTGCGCGTGCACGTTTTGTTCAGTGGATGAAGCAAACAGAAGAAGCCGCTCAATGTCCCCTCCCCCTGGGCTGCGCCCCGCATGTCACCCAGGCAGCACGTCAATTTGTCGAGAAACACGGAGCTGAACGGCTCCGCGATGTGGCCAAATTACACTTCAAGGTCACGCAGCAAGTGCTCAAGTGAGCCTCCTTCCTACGCACACCATGGAAAAATCAGCACTGTGACGCAGGAATAGAGGCGAGAATCTCTCTCACGATAGTATCCTCATCCACCAGTCGTCCCTTACCCTCCGTACCACAAGCAAGCATACCGCAGGATTCCGGGCCGATGATTCGGCAACCGCGTTGTTCCAGGATACGGGCGTTTTCCTGCGTGGCAGGATGATCCCACATATCGCCATTCATAGCGGGGAAAACCAGAACCGGGCCGCGGTAGGCCAGATAGAGGCTGGTGAGGGCATTGGGTGCCATACCATGAGCCATACAGGCCATGGTGTTGGCAGAGGCGGGGACAATGGCCAGCACATCTGCCTTCTGTGCCAGCTCAATGTGTACCGGCACCCAGGATGTTGTTTCATCCTCAAAGGTGCAGATGACAGGGTTGCGGGAGAGCGTCATGAGCGTGAGCGGGGTGACGAATTGCAGAGCCGCCGGGGTACACACGCAGTGGACGGCATGCCCCAGTTTCACCAGACGAGAGGCAACTCCCGCGGCTTTATAAGCGGCGATAGAACCGCAGACACCCAGCACGATAGTGGCCATGACGCTCTCCCTTTTCGTTAATTTTTTTGCTTATCAGCAGAGCGTGGGGTCAATCTCCACAATCATGTTGATTTCCACAGCCACGCCGAGAGGCAGACTCACCACGCCCACGGCAGAGCGGGAATGGGCGGCCTCCGGACCAAACAGTTCCACCAGCAGGTCGGAAGCGCCGTTGAGCACCTTGGCCTGGTCAGTGAAATCAGGCGTACAGTTCACAAAACCGTTCACAGCCACAATCTTCTTGAGAGGAGCAAAGCTGCCAAGCTCGCCCTCAATAACGGCCAGACGGTTCAAAATGGCAGCAGCAGCAGCCTTCTGACCATCTTCGATGCTCACATCCTTGCCGAGTTTGCCGTAGTATGCGGTCTCGCCATTGACTGAGATGCCACCGGAGAGGTGGAGATAATTGCCGGTGCGAATGCACTGCACATAGGAGCCCACCGGTTTGGGAGCCGGGTACATCTTCAGGCCTTTGGCCTCAAGTACTTCTTTATTCAGGTTCATATATCTTGTGTAGGTGAGTTAGAACGATTATTCATGCCCTATCAGGCTTCGCCGGGCACTGCATCATCCTCAGTAGCGGCAGATTTCTTCTTTTTGGATTTTTTCTTGTCAGATTTTTTCTTCTTAGACTTCTTGTCCTTAGCCTGCTTCTCACGGGCCGACTTCTTGGACTGCTTGACGAATTCCTTCCACTTGCCAATCACCTCCGAGCACTTCTTATAGCCGGAAGCACTATCCAGCACCTCACCGTATTCCGTAACGGCCACGACATTGGGGGTACCACCGCTACCACCGGAAGGGACATCCACGCCGGATATCGTCTCGGGAGTGACAACAGGATAGCTGATATCAGCAGAATCGATCCAAGCCTTGGCGGTGGCCGTGTCCTTGTCGCTGTTGAGCATGATAATCTCCGCGCCCTTACCCTTCATCTCCTTGTAAAGAGAGATGCAGGAAGGCACGAGAGCCTTGCAAGGGCCACAGGCAGAATGGGAACGGACGAAGAAATAGACAAGTGTCTTTTTCTTGGGCTTCACCTTGGTTACATATTCCACCTCGCTGAGCATGTCTGAAATAGTGGGGTCGCCCGGCTCTTCCTCGGCAGTTTCCTCTGCATCAGAGTCATCCTCATCTGCGGCATCGCTGTTAGTACCGGCTGCATCGGAGGCTCTGTTCTTCTTCTGCTCCGTCACCATCTTTTTCCAACCGGCCACATACTTCGCGGCATCGGGGCCATTGGCCTGGCCAATCTTCTCTCCATCGGGAGTCACCGCGACCACAAACGGAAGAGTTGCTGCACTCTGCCCGCCAAAATCGAATGCAAACGGCACCTTTCTCCGATCTGTGGGAGAAACCACAGGGTACGTCATCTTTACCGACTTGGCCCAGCTTGCAGCCATTTCATCGTTCGGATCATCATCCAGGAGAATCAGCTCAGCCCCCTTGCCCCGCATCTTCTTGTGAATCTTGACAAATTCAGGAGCCAGACCTACGCAGATACCGCACTTGGAATGCGAACGCAACAGGAAATACACGACGGTCTTGTCTTTCGGACGAGCATCCGTTACATAGTTCACACCGGCCAGTGCTGCGGGGATAGCGGGCAACGAGGCTGCTGTATCCGCCCCCTCGGCTTCCTGAGCCTTGAGCGGAGAAGTCGCCAGCAGGGCAACTGCGCCAATCATCATCAATATCTTTTTCATGATGGTATCTTGTCTTGGTGGTTATATCAGCCGCCAGTCGGCGGCGAGCTGAGTTTAGCCTAAACGCTACTCCTTATCAAGCGCAAATGCACGTATCGACAAAAAAAGCGCAGACTCTGCCGCCGAGAGGAGGCAGAGTCGCAACTGTATGAATCTGAGGTTTATTTCTTCTCCCAACCACCGCCGAGCTGGGTGTAGAGAGTGGGAATGCAAGCCGCATACTGATAGCGGTAAGCCGCCAGCTGAGTCTGTGCCGGGAAAAGCCCCTGCTGTGCCGTCAGCACCTCGTAGTAGCTGGAAAGGCCCTGCGTGTAGCGAGCCTTGGCCAGCTTCACGCTCTCCTCCGACGCCGCCACGGCTTCTTCCTGCTTGTTCATGATTTCGCGCAGCTTGGAACGACGAATCAAGGTCGTAGAGATTTCCGACATAGCAGCCAAGACAGCCTTTTCGTAATCAGCCTTGGCGGCCAGGAACGCATCGCGCTTCATCAGTTCATTGGCTCGCAGCTGTCCGGCTCTGAACAAGGGGCCGGTCAGGTTGGCGCCAATCCCCCAGCCGCTGTGCTTACCGTGCAGAGAACTCGTCAAATCTGCTGAGGCATAGCCGGCCACGCCGGTGAGGCTGATGCTGGGGAAATAGCTGGCGATAGCCACGCCTACATCAGCATTGGCGGCGCGAAGCTTCTGCTCGGCCGCACGGATATCCGGGCGGCGGGCAATCACACCGGCCGGAATACCGGCGGCCACTCCACTGGCCTTGGCAAAAGCTTTCATACTGCCACTGCGCTGAATGGGCCCGGGCATACGTCCCGCCAGGGTAGAGAGAGTATTCTCCAGCTCGACAATCTGGCTTTCGATATTGGGAATCTGTGCTTCAGCCGCCGAGAGAGCCGCCTGTGCTGAAGAAATCTGCAAGCGATCAGCCACACCGCCCTGCACCTGATTGCTGAACAGCTCCAGAGACTCACGGTAAGAGGCCACTGCAGCCCGGGCGATATCCAGCTGCTCGTCCAGCATGATAAGCTGCAGATACCCACAGGCTACCTGGCGCATAAGAGAGATACGCAGGTGGTTGAACTGCTCTTCAGCCTCCAGAGCGGACGCTTCGGCGCTCTCCACGCCCTTGCGAGTCTTGCCCCACAGGTCAATCTCCCAAGAAGCATTCAGTGCAGCGGAACCGGGGGCGGAAGTGGTGCCGCCCATCTGAGCGACAGCCGCGCCACTGCTCTGGTTCATTCCCTTAGAGGCAGAAGCTCCATACCCCAGCCAGGGAAACATGGGAGCACGGGCCATCGTCACGTACCGACGCGCTGCATCAACATTGTGCATCATAGCCGCAAGGTCGCGGTTGTTGTTGAACACATCGCTGAGCAGGGACTGTAATGCAGCATCATTCAGCACCTGCTGCCAGGGGAGGTCAGCCATCGTGCTGTCGGAAACCCCGGCACCGCGGAATTCGGCAGGTACCGGCATTTCGGGAGCGAACCACTTGGGCCCGAAGGTGCAGGAGCTGACGCTCAGCGCCACCCCTGCGAGGGTCAGGATTACGGATGTTTTCATATTACAGAGATAGAAGGTTGGTTGTTGTTAAAGGAAGTTTATGCGGGGTCATCATTCTTGTGAGCGGCCAGGTATTCGCGCGCTCCCACCTCATCCGGATCCTCGCTCAGGTCATTCAACTTGAACTTGATTCGGAAGAGTTTCATGATGAACACATAGGAACAGGGAATCAGGAAGACACCCACCAGGGTCACCACGCCCATACCCACCACCACCACGGTGCCGATGGAATTACGGGCCAGTGCACCGGAGCCGTCAGATATCATCAGCGGCACACAGCCGAGAATGAAGGCGAACGAGGTCATCAGAATCGGGCGCAGACGCAGACGGGCTGCCGTCAGCGTGGCCTCCATGAGCTCTTTGCCGCGCTCCATTTCCAGATTGGCGAACTCCACGATGAGGATGGCGTTCTTGGCCGCAAGGCCCACGAGCATAACCAGACCGACCTGTGCATACAGGTTCAGCTCCAGCCCCATGAGATACAGGCCGACATAAGCACCCAGCACGGCAATCGGCACCGTCAGGAACACGGAAATCGGCAGTGTCCACTTCTCATACAGTGCCACCAGAATGAGGAAGGCAAATACAGAGGACATGGTGAAGATGGTTCCCAGCCCCACGCTCTTGCGCACCTTGTTCTCCTGGAAGCTCATATCCTGATAGTCCATGCCTATTTTGGCCGGGTCCATGGTGTCCTGATAGACCTCCTCCATGGCGTCCATGAGCTGCTGGGTGGAGAAGCCGGGCTTGGGCATGACCATCAGCTTGGCAGAGTTGTAGATGTTGTGGTGCATCACGAACTCGGTATCGGAGATATCCTCCACATCCACCAGCGCGGAAAGCGGCACGCGATCACCCTGTGCATTGGTCACAAAGAAGCCGTCCATCTTGTCCAGATCGGTACGGTCGGCACCCTGAGCCTGCATGTACACCTGCCACTGCTGGCCGAAGGCGTTGAAGAAGTTCACAAAGGAGGAACCGTTGTAGGCCGCCAGCACCGCGTTGGCTCCGGCGATATCCACCTGCATGGTCTTGCATTTCTCCTTATCGAGCTTGACCATCTTCTGGGGGGTATCCGGCATCATCATGTCGATGCAGACCATCACTTCCTTACGCCGCTGTGCATTCTGCTTGAATTTCTGCACCTGCTCGTACAGGAAAGGAACGCCCTGCCCTTCCAGGTCATTGAGCACCATGGAGACACCGTTGGCGGTACCCACACCGGGAATGGCCGGCGGCACCATCACCTGCGGCAGACCGTCCAGGCCGGCGGCATTCACCTTTGCCGTGAGTCGCTGGGCAATCTGGTGGGCTGTTTCATCACGCTCGCTCCAGTCCTTGAGCTGCACAAAGGCAATACAGGCACCGGGAGTCTGCACACTGTTGAGGATGTTGATACCCACCACGGTTGTCAGATTCTTCACGGTGGGGTCAGAAAGAGCGGCCTCCAGTTTCTTGTTGGCCTCATAGGCCACCTGAAGGGAGGTATCCGGCTTCATCACCAGCGCCGCCAGCAGGAAGCCCTGGTCTTCATCCGGCAGGAATGCACCCGGCACGCGGTCAGCCATCGGCTTGATGCCCACCCAGAAGAGCAACAGCAGGGGGATGGAAATGATGAGTTTGCGGCACAGAGAGGCGCAGATGCGCGTGTAAATGTTGGCCGTCACGTCGTAGCACTTGTTGAACAAGTTCAGGAACGGGTGGATGAAGATGTTGATGACTCGCGCTATGCCGCTGCGCTTCGCCTTGGCCGGCTTGAGCAACAGGGCGCACAACGCCGGAGAGAGCGTCAGAGCATTGAAGGCCGATATCAACATGGACACGGCAATGGTGATGGCAAACTGTTTGAACAGCGTACCGGTGATACCCTCCAGCATGAGCGAGGGAAGGAACACGGCCGTGAGCACCAGTGCAATGGCGATAACCGGGCCGCTCACTTCCTGCATGGCGGCAAAGGAGGCCATGCGTGGATTCAACCCCTTATCGATATGGTGCTGCACGGCTTCCACCACCACGATGGCATCATCCACCACCAGACCAATGGCCAGCACCATACCCAGCAGGGAGATGGTGTTGAGCGTGAAGCCCAGCAGCGGGAATACGCAGAAAGTGGACAGCAGCGACACCGGCACGGCAATAAGCGGGATGATGGTGGCGCGGAAGTTCTGCAGGAACAGGTACACCACAAAGGCTACCAGCACCACGGCTTCCAGGAAGGTCTTCTTGATTTCCTCAATGGAATAGCGAACGGCGGTGGTCGTATCCAGAGCCACCTCGCCGGTGATACCCAGCGGCATGATACTCTGCTGCTTTTCCAGCGCGACTTTCAGATTATCCACCGTATTGATGGCGTTGGAACCGGGCGCCTGGAAAATCACCACGGCGGCAGAGGTCTTGCCGTTCAGTCGGCCGGTGGCCGTGTAGTTCTGTGAGCCCAGCTCCAGTTTGGCAATGTCTTTCAGATAAACGATTTCATCGCCTATCTGGCGCACCACGATATTCTCGAACTCTGCGGGTTCTGTCAAACGACCCTGCGTACGAATGGCGATGGTCTTTTCCTGACCATCCGGCACGGGGTCTGCACCGATTTTACCGCCGGGGTTGGTGGTATTCTGTGCGGCAATGGCGGCTCGCACCTCGTTCACTGAGATGTTGTAGTGAGCCATCAGCGCGGTATCCAACCACACGCGGATAGCATATCGCCCCGCTCCGTACACCGTCACTTCACCCACACCCGGCACACGCTTCAACTCGTCCACCATCTTCACCTGGGCATAGTTGGCCAGGTCCACGGCGTTGTAGCTGCCATCGGGGGAATAAAGGGAGTAGAGCATCAGCGGCAGACCCGGCTGCTGACGGATGGTCACGCCGGAGTTCAGCACCTCGGTGGGCACCTGAGATGAGGCCTGACCGTAACGCATGTTGGTGAACACCTGGTCGAGGTCGGGGTCGGTCTCCGGGTTGAACACCACCTGAAGATTGTACACACCGTTGTTGGAGGAAACGGAGGTCATGTAGTCCATGCCCTGCACACCGGAAATCTCTCGCTCCAGCGGCGTACCCACAGAGTCGGCCACAGCCTTGGCATCCGCTCCGGGGAACATGGCGGTGAGCTGGATGATGCGCGGCGTAATTTCCGGGTACTGTGCTACCGGAAGATTTGCCAGGCACACGATACCCAGCAGCGTCGTCACCACGGCAATCACCGTGGCGATAACGGGGTGTTTAATGAAAAATGCACTCATGAGACGAATATTCTATTCCTGGCGCGGGAAAGGTTACTCAGCCTTTGACTGAGAGGTCACAGAAGGAACGGTAGAGGTCGGAGTCGTGTAGACGAAGGGCTTAGGAGCCATCAGGTAAGCGGGGCCGGGTGCGCCCATCTTCTGCTTCATCATGTTCATCTGGGCATAGCGCTGCGCCATCTGACTACCCTCTACAATCACCTCTGCCTCCGTCACATTCTCAATACCGTGCTCCTTGAGCGTATCGGCTATGGGCTTCACCGTACCGGTCACCACCTGCATGAGCATAGGCGCTGTGGTACCATCGCCGTTCGGCATCTCCAGCACCACTTCCACGCCGGGTTGCACATCAATCCCAATCGGGGTCTTATCCGGAGCCACCACGTAAATATAGCGGTGATTCATAGAGGAAAGCAAAGCACGGGAAGGCACCAGCAGGGCATCTTTCACCTCGCCGGTCTTGGCACGCACGCGCACGGCAGCCCCGGCGCGAAGTTTCAGATGCGGATTGCTCACATGGCCGATGAAGTTCACTGTACCGGTATTGCGGTTCACCTGACTGTCAACGGCCACCACCGTACCCTTGTGCTCATACACGGTATCACCCACCAAGAGCTCAAACTCCTGAATGGGGCTCTTCTGGTCAGCAGAATCAAAGTTGGCATCCAGCACCTTGGAAGACATCTGTTTTTCCGGCACCACGAAATCCACGCGAATAGGGTCAATGGAACTCATGGAGGTGAGCGCAGGGCCGCTGGCGGAAAGCAGCTCTCCGATGGAGGCAGAGGAGGCAGAAGCCAGACCGGTGAACGGAGCCCGAATGGTGCAGCGATCCAGATTGATGGTGGCGTTATCCAGCGCAGCCTGCGACAGCTGCACCTGCGCACGGGCGGCGGCCAGCACGGCCTCGCTGCGGCGGGCGGCCTGCAGAGCATCCGTGTACTGCTTCTCCGACACGGAACCGCTCTTCACCAGCCCGGAGTAACGCTCCACGTCCTGGCGAGCCTGATCATTGGCAGCCTCTGCCTGCATGACGGCAGCCTTTGCGGCCTCCAGACTGGCACTGGCCTGTGCCACGGCGGCCTTGTAACTGGAGGGGTCAATCTCGAAGAGTATATCACCCTCCTGACACAGAGAACCATCCTTATACACACGGCGCAACAGCTTGCCGACCACTTCCGGGCGAATCTCGGCCTGCTCCACACCACGGAGGTGACCAAACCAGGTGGAGTACAAGTCCACATTCTGCTGATGCATTTTCATGGTCTTGACCACGGCAGCCGGCATCGGCGGGAGGGCCCCGGCGGCCTGCTCCTTCCCCTTATCTTCGCAGGAGGTCATGCCCATGGCAACTACCCCTGCAAGCGTCATCATTGCTGTATACTTGTTATTCATACTTATTAATCAGAAAAATCATTATTCCAGAAGCTTATCAAGCACCCGCGAAAGCATCTGCTTCAGCTGCTCCTGCTCCTCAGCGCTCAGCGGCGACAGGACTCGCTCCTCCATCCGTCGTATATCTTCTCTGGCAGAGCTGTGACGCGTCTCCAGTTCATCTGCAAGGTATACATGCTTCACCCGGCCATCCTTGCTGTCATCGAAAGCGGTGCGCACCCAGCCTTTCTCCTCCAGTCTCTGCAGCAGCCCCTTCACCGTCGTGTGACTCACGCACAGATGGCGCTCCAGATCCCGCTGCGAAACAGCCTCGCCCCGGCGCCGATCCAGATACATCAACACCCGGCTCTGCGCAGGCGTTATCCCCAAATCACCAATTTCCTGCATGAAAAGACTCGACGCTCTGTCGGTTATCATCTTCATCAGAAAACAGGGACTGTGAGTATCTTTCATGGCCATTAAAAACTGTTAGGAAGCATGCTTCACATCTGCCACCTAATGTACCAAATAGTTTTCAATAGTCAAGTAAAATTCCTCTCCTCTTCCTCTCTTTTTTGTGTCTTTTTATAACAAATCGTGCGCCCTGCGGTATCTACCACAGGGCGCACACAGAAACAACCAATGAAAGGTTTCAGGCTCAGGCCTTGGCGGCGCGGGCTTTCTTGATCATGGAAGCCACTGTCTCAGAGGGCTGAGCACCATTGGCAATCCACTTGTCGGTCTTCTCGAGGTCAAGGGTGAAGTTGTCACCCTCAGCCATGGGGTTGTAGGTACCCAGCTGCTCGATGAAAGCTCCGTCGCGACGAGCGCGGCTATCGACGACAACGATCTTGTAGAAAGGACGGTCCTTGGACCCCTGGCGGTTAAGACGAATTGCTACCATAATTGGATAAAAGATGAGATTTTCGGTTGTTTCCCCCCGATTGCGGTGCACTGCTGCGCATCCCTGCAAATAAGGCGGGTGCCGAAAGTTACCACAGCTCACCCCCAATGTCAAGCACAAAGGAAGATTTTTCAGATAAATTTCTTTTCTACTGTCCGTCAGGCGACTTTACACCTGAGCCCGCGACGTGGTAACATAGGGGGCATGAGATACCTTTTCCTTGCCCTGATGGCGCTGACCGTAAGTAGCTGCACAGCTTCACACACCCCCGCAGCCGCATCGCGAGCCCAACACAGCAGCATCGACCTCCGCGCTCTGGGGCAGCGCATCTGGGCCAACGAATGCGCCGGCAGCGTGCAGGGGCTCGTCTCCTGGAACACCGGCGAGGCGTTTCCCTCTCTGGGTATCGGGCATTTTATCTGGTATCCGGCAGGTGTCCGGGAGCGCTTCGACGAAAGTTTCCCGAAGCTGATAACCTATGCCCGCTCGCGCGGCGTCAGTGTGCCGGCGTTCTTCAACGGCCCGGCGCCATGGCCCGACAAGGCAGCCTTCGAGGCTGACCGCAGCGGGCGTGCAGACGCCATGCGCCGCTGGCTGGCCACACATGTTAACCTGCAGACGAGTTTCATCATCCTGCGCTCTCGCGCGGCGCTGCCCGCCATGGCTCGCGCCTCGCGCACCCCGCAGGCCGTCATCGCCCGCTACCGGGCTCTGGCCGCCACCACGCAGGGCATGTACTGCCTTGTCGACTACGTCAATTTCAAGGGCGAGGGGCTCAAGCCGGAAGAACGCTACAAGGGCCAGGGCTGGGGGCTGCTGCAGGTTCTGGAAGAGATGCAGGGCTTCCCGCAGGGGCGCGCGGCCACGGCAGAGTTCTCGCGCGCAGCCGCTGCCGTCATGCGCCGCCGCGTGGCCAACTCACCCGCCGCCCGCGGTGAGCAACGCTGGCTTGCCGGCTGGCTCAACCGCTGCGCCACCTACAGATAATCCTGCCGCCCGTCCCATGCGCGACAGTGCGTTTTCACGGAGACAGGCGTCCCCGCCACTGTTCCCAGCCCCACAAAAAACCCGGAGCTAATCGCCCCGGGTTTTTGGGATATTCATGTGGCGACAAGAATCAATCACGCGAGGGATAGAGACTCTTGCGGCCGATGGAGTGATACTCGAAGCCGGCGTGCACAGCATTCTCGCCGTGGATGATATTGCGGCCGTCGAAAATAATGGGCAGGTGCATCAGCTCGCGAACCTTCATCAGGTTAGCATTGGCGAACTGCTTCCACTCCGTCGCGACAATAAGCACCTCAGCATCGCGAGTACACTCGTACATATCGTCGCAGTAGGTCAGCTCATAGCCCTGCAGGTCGCGGGCAGCCGTCTCGCGGGCTTTCGGGTCATAGGCCGACACGATAGCGCCCTCCTCGCAGAGCCGCTTGATGATTTTGATAGCCACCGATTCGCGCACGTCGTCAGTGTTCTGCTTGAACGCCAGCCCCCACACGGCCACCTTCTTGTTGCGCAGCACCCAGAGCTTCTCACGCACACGCTCCAGGAAACGCTCCATCTGGCCGGCATTGATACGCTCCACCTCCTTGAGCAGCTCCAGCGGAGCACCCAGCTGTTCGGAGATATGAATGAAGCCCTTGACATCCTTCGGGAAGCAGCTGCCACCATAGCCAAGACCGGCATTGAGGAAGTGGCGAGAGATACGTTTGTCCATGCCGATACCCTTTGCCACCAGCTCCACGTCCGCACCGGCTTTCTCACACACGGCAGACACGGCATTGATGTACGAAATCTTCAGCGCCAGGAACGAGTTGGCAGCGTGCTTGATCAGCTCGGCAGAGTGCAGATCCACCTCCACAATCGGGGCGTTGAAGGGCTGATACACGCGCTTCATCATATCCATCGCCCGCTGAGAGTCGGCACCAATCACCACACGATCCGGATTCATCAGGTCACCCACAGCACTACCCTCGCGCAGGAACTCGGGGTTCGACACCACATCGACCTCCACGCCGGGGGCGGCATAGCGCTCAATCACCTGCGACACCTTGCTGCCCGTGCTCACCGGCACGGTAGACTTATCCACCACGATGCGGTAGCCGTACTCCGGCTTGAGCACATCAGCAATCTCATGCGACACCGCCTCGATGTACGAGAGGTCCACAGAGCCGTCCTCGTTCGGAGGCGTCGGCACGGCGATAAACACAATATCGCACTTCTTCACAGCCGATGCCAGATCGGTCGTGAACTCCAGGCGGCCAGCCGACACATTGGAGACAATCAAATCCTCCAAATCCGGCTCGTAGATGGGCATCTTCCCCTGGCGCAGGGACTCCACCTTGGCTGCATTATTATCCACGCACACCACGTTGTGCCCCACTTCTGCAAAGCAGGTACCCGTAGTAAGCCCGACATATCCGGTTCCGATAATGGCTAAGTTCATAACAAAAATCTATTATCAAAAAAAAAATACACCTGAATAAACAAAATAGCAAGCTCCAATTGATATTTCCCGGCGAAATTGATGCTTTTCTTTCTCCCGGCCTCAGCTTCGGAAGCCTACGCCGCCGAAAAGCCCCTTGATTCGCCGCCCCAGGCGCCGCCAGTAGTAATCTATCCCCATACCGGATTTACCATCCAGAATGGCCGTCAGCATCTTCGCATCCTTCGTGCGGATACAGGCAAAATCCTCCGGGCGAATCCCCGCCGTCTCAATCATCTCTGCCACCCAGGCAGAGCACTGCAGCGCGCATTCGTGCGTCCCCAGCGAGCGGGCACGGCGCAGCGAATGCACCAGATAGTGCAGCAGGTTCTCGCGATTATCGTCATGGTAGATACCCTTCTCCTTGTAGTAGCTCAGCAGGTATCTGGCACCATCCAGCATATCTGCCACCGACTTCTGCGGAGCGTAGGAAAGCGAGGCCTCGCGCGCGTGGTAAAAATAGCCCACATCGGTCAGGCGCACGATACGGTTGCACTGCGGCTGCACACAGTAGTTGAACACCACATCCTCGCCATAGTTCATACCGGGCGGGAACTGCGCCCCGCTCCGCTCCAGCACCTCACGCGAGTAGATACTGCCCCACGTATTCTTGGGGAGAATGGCCAGCAGCGCCGGCACCGGTCTGACCGCCACCTCACGTGCCACCAGCGGCTGCGGCACCCGCTCCGTACCACTCACCCGGGTCCAGCCGGAGATGACACAGTCAGCCTCACGCTCCCGTGCTTTCGTCAGCAGCCGCGCGAAAAACACCGGATCCACGCTGTCATCGCTGTCTACAAAAGTGACAAACTTCCCGCGAGCCACCTTCAGCGCCTCATTGCGCGCGACCGAGACCCCGGCGTGTTTCACCGCACAGCCCACGACCCGCGAGTCCTTTGCCTCGTATTCGCGGATGATACTCAGCGTCTCATCCTCCGAGCCGTCGTCCACGCAGATGAGCTCCAGCTCTACCCCACGCGACGCCAACACACTATCCACAGCCGCGCGCAGATAGGCTGCGCCGTTGTACACCGGCATCACAACACTCAGTTGAGGGGGGATATTCATTTACGTTGAGGTATTGCATGACCTATAGCAGAATATCCTGATGATTACAAGCTTTTTTGTATATCATTCCGTATTCTGCCGCGATTATCTCCTGTTTCCGGCATTTTGACAACCTGACCAGGCAAATCCGGCACACCAACCACGAACATTTACCTCATCGTTTGAACAAGGCAAACTGAACCTTTCAAGTGTCATTCCCCATTTGACTTCACATGTGGCCCACAGTTTTGAAAAAAGCCATTACGCACGCAAAATTGGTACGTTCAGACAAATATACCTTGGCCGGAATATCATCCCCCCGTTTATTGCTGAAATGTTTCAAGTGATGTCATTTTCGACTGAAGCCGCTCATTTTTAATTCGTAAGTCGCAAATCGCCATTCGTCATTTCCTATTTGCATCTTGACACATCTCCTATTTTTCATTATGCTCCGACCGTCGGATCCCCTTTCCTCTCTCTCAGTTCCCTCCCCCCCTGCTACATGGATCTCAGCATCATCACCGTCTGCCGCAACGCCTTACCAAGCAGGAAAGTCATCCCCAGCAGCAGCACTCGCGCAGGCGCATCGAGGCTTATTTACACGCTTTAAGGTTGACTTTTACCTCATTTACGGTTAGCATACTACGAGCATCGATCACTCATGAGCAACACAACAGACATTTCCTCTCTATCTCCCATATTAAATGACTTGCGGCACATCATCGATACGGCGAAATTAAACACGATGCGCAGTATCGACTTCTGCCGAGTGCGTATGTACTGGGAGCTGGGGCAACGCATTGTAGAGGAGGAACAGCATGGAGCAGCGCGCGCAAATTATGGTAGTTTCTTGTTGAAAAACCTTGCACATAGACTGGAAAAAGAATACGGCAGCGGTTTTTCACTGCGGCAGTTGGAGCGAGCTCGTCAGTTTTATCGCACTTATCCGAATGCGTCCGCACTGCGGTCGCAATTGAATTGGTCTCAATACAAGATGCTTATCTCTATCGAAGATAAGAATAAGCGTGAATACTACGAATGCGAAAGTGCCAATAATGCCTGGACTGGCAGAGAACTGGAGCGACAAATCAATTCTCAACTCTATGAGCGACTTTTGCTAAGCAACGATAAAGAAGACGTGTTAGCCGTAGCTCGCAGAGAGCGTTTGCCGGAGCAACCTGCTGAAGTTATCAAAGACCCCATGATTCTCGAATTTCTGGGTCTGGAGCGTAAGGCAAAATATTACGAAAAAGATTTAGAAAGTGCCATTCTGACTCATATTCAACAATTCCTCTTAGAACTGGGTAACGGATTCACATTCGTAGCCCGCCAGAAGCGATTACTTCTTGAAGACGATGAATATTTTGCTGACCTTGTGTTTTATAATCGACTCCTCCGCTGCTTTGTAGTGATAGAACTCAAGACCGGAAAACTAACGCATCAGGATTTGGGACAATTACAGATGTATGTCAATTACTATGACCGCACGGAAAAGCGCCCGGATGAGAATCCGACCATTGGTATTCTGCTTTGCGCTTCCAAAAACGATACAGCCGTCAAAATGACTTTACCGCAGGACAATCAAACTATCCTTGCCAGCGAATATCGTTTGTATCTGCCATCTTCTGAAGAGTTTATCCGTGAGGTTAATGAGGTGAAGAATCTCGTAGGCGGAGAACCAGGCCATTAATTGCTTATACCATGAATAAGAAGACAAGAGGCAACGAGTTTATCCAATTCCTGTGAGTTCTATTCGTTCTTGGGGTTGCCTCTGCATTACTGCCCATTCGTCAACAAACTGAACATAAGTGCTTAGGCATCATACCATTTTATTCTACCCCCCTTGGCGGCATCCGCAATGGTCATTTTGGCGGGATGTATGAGACTGAAAAACCTCAATAGTATTTCCCTTTTACCTCTTGACACATCTCCTATTTTTCATTATGCTCCGACCGTCGGATCCCCTTTCCTCTCTCTCAGTTCCCTCCCCCCTGCTACATGGATCTCAGCATCATCACCGTCTGCCGCAACGCTGCCGCCACACTTCCTCGATGTCTGGCTTCTACCGCCCCCCTGCTCCGCTCGTCGGAGTTGCAGGTGGAGCACCTCATCATCGACGGAGCCTCCACCGACGCCACCCCCGAACTGTTGGCGCAGGCCCTACGCGAACAACGCATCAGCCGCTACATCTCCGAGCCCGACTCCGGCATCTACCACGCCATGAACAAAGGTCTGGCTCTGGCTTCCGGAACCATCAGCGTCTTCATCAATGCTGACGATGAGATAGGCACCGACGCCGTCGCCGCCTGCTGCCGCCCTATCCTGGAGGGGAGCTGCGACTATACCGTCTCCACTGCCCGAGTTATCGCGACTGACGGCAGTGAGCGCACCCCTTGGAAGCCGGACTTCGAGCGCATCTGGATAGGTGTCCCCTACTGCCATCAGACGCTATACTGCCGCACGGAGCTCCTGCGGCAACTGGGAGGCTTCGACGAGTCGCTGCGCATCGCCGCTGATACAGACCTCATCGGGCGTCTCTACAAAGGCAGCTATCCCCACACCATCGTCGATGCCATCTCTGCCGTCTTCTACCAGGGTGGAGCCTCTGCAGGAGACGCCATGTACAGCGAGCAACTCAGCGAGGTATTGAGACATACCGATGATATCCTCATCCGCGCTGCCGAACGTCCCGGCTATACCGATGCCGCGCTCCGTATGCTCCTGTTCCACATCAGCCGCTATTTCCGGCACGCTCGCCCGGCACAGCGCGATCGTCTCGTCATCCGAGCAATGAAACTCCACCGCTCCCTTGCCGCCCTACTGCCCGCCCCCCGGCGCCGCAAACTCCGGCTCCGCTACAGCCGCAAAGCCCGACTGTACCGACTCCTCGCCCTCCTGCCCGGCAGCAAATCCGCCGACCGCCTCCTCCGCGCCGGCGTCTACGCCACCCTGGCAGACTGCTGCTGAGGATACGCTCTCCCGCTTACCGGCTTCCCCTCAGGCCATCACTCTGACTGCTCGGAGATGATGTAGTGCGGGCGGCGCTTGATTTCCGTATACATCTTCGCCATATACTGCCCCATCAGCCCCAGGCAGAAGAGCTGCACACCACTGACCAGTAGGATGATACACACCATCGAGGTCCAACCGTCGACGGAATTGTGGTACAGAACCTGGCGCACGGCCAAGGTCACCATCGTGGCAATGGATATCAGCATGAAGATAAGCCCGATAAAGGTCGATATCAGCAAAGGCATGGTGGAGAACGACACGATGCCCTCGATGGAGTACTTGAACAGCTTCCAGAAAGACCACTTTGTTTCCCCCGCCACACGCTCCACATTCTCAAACTCAAGCCACTTGGTGCGGAAGCCTATCCACTCGTACAAGCCCTTGGAGAAGCGGTTAACTTCGGGCATGGCAATCAGCGCATCCACTGCGGGGCGGGAGAGCAGTTTGTAATCCCGAGCCCCATCCACCAGCTTGGTGTCGGACATACGGTTAATGAACTTGTAGAAGCATCGCGCAAAGAACGAGCGAATAGGCGGCTCGCCCTTGCGCGTCGTGCGGCAGGTACCGACACAGTCGTAGCCCTCTTCGCGGATAGCTCGCAGCATCTCCGGCAGAAGAGACGGCGGATCCTGCAGGTCAGCATCCATCACCGCCGCCCAATCCCCTTTGGCGGCAGAGAGCCCTGCCAGGATGGCACTTTCCTTACCAAAATTACGCGAGAAAGAAAGGTAACGAACAAAGCCGTATTGTTTCTTCATCTCCCGCATCATGGCCAGCGTATCATCACTGCTACCATCATTGACCAGAATCACTTCTGCTGTCACATCCGGCATCAATGCAATAACTCGCTGAACCTCTGCCATAAACAGGGGGAGGGCTTGAGTCTCATTATAACAGGGTACAACAAGCGAAATCACTCCTTTATTCTGCGTTTCCATATCCACTCATTGTTTAATTCCAACTCTTATACTTCACCGACAGCAGCGGCAGACAACCGAACAAACACCATTTCCAGATGTTCTGCCGCTTGCGGACTACCAGCAGCGGCAGGCACCCAAAGAGGCGGTAGCTGCGACGAACGGCATCATCCTCCACCGTCAGCAGCGGCAGACAACCGAGCAACCGATATATCCGCTTGGCCGTAACCGGCTGCACTTCGCTATCCAGCACCCCCATCGGGCGGAACGGCCAATGCAGCAGCGAAAGTCCCGGATCCAGCGTCCGGAAAGGCGAGCGAAGGTAATAATACTGCCAGAGCTGAGCGAATGAACCATTGAGTTGCGCCCAAGGGCGGCGATAGCTCTCGCCGGCAAAATGAATTATCACCGCATCCGCTGCCAAATGCCCCATATCTGCATAGTCACAACCGTAGAACTTATTAATCTGCGCCATGGTATAGCCATACATCGGGTTCTGAAACAACGGTATCATCGCGTTATAACGAGGAGGCAGATTCAACACACGCCCGCGCATCACATCGTTGATAACATCCTGATCCATACACGTCCAGGTCGGCGGCGACTGCAGCTTGCTGCGCAGCAGCTTCTCCGGCAACTCATCACAACGCATCTGCTCCAGATTCAGCAGCATCACCCCGGAGTTAAAATATTGCGGTACACCCACCAGTTCGTGCAGGTGCCGCGTCTCCTCCCCCCCCATATCACGCACCGCCGCCATATAGTGCTCCGTCAAATCGGTAGCATACAGTGCTGCCACATCGCCCGTAACCAGGATATCACCATCCAGGTATAGCACTTTATCCACCTCCGGCAGTAGATACGGCAGGTCAAACTTCACCAGAGCCGACACCGCCACATGCGTCTGCTCTTTCAGCTCTGCATACGGTCCCAGCTGCGCCTCCACCCATCGGATGTCGAAGCCCGGCTCCGACAATTGCTCGATTACCTCACGCTGCCACCCCTGCCCCGACGTGCAGACATAGTGCACGCAACACCGCACCTCCGGGCGCAGATTCGCCTTCAGCGACGTCAACGCCACCGTCGTTGGCACGTGGTAGTTAGCATCCGATATCACGCATACATGTATCATCTCCTGAGACATATCATCACCTCTGCATCAGGGTACCACAGTTTTCTCACTCTATCAACATTTCTTTTTTCGTGACATCATTTATCTTGACGCAAAGGAACGCTTTGCCCTATACTCGCATATACATTCAGGATTCGCATCTATGCTCACGCCGCTTCTCTCTGTCATCATCCCCGTCCACAACACAGCACCATGGCTTCGAACCTGCCTGGACAGTGTCTGCCGCCAGACCTATCAACACCTTGACATCATCTGCGTTGATGACGGCTCCACAGATGGCTCCCTCGATATCCTGCGAGAATACGAGAAAAACGACCCACGTATCCGGGTACTGAGTCAACCGAACCGTGGACAGGGCGCCGCACGCAACGCTGCTCTGCAAATTTGTCAGGGAGAATTCATCACCGGGCTTGATGCCGATGACTACCTGTTGCCCGAGACTTACGAAACCTGCTTGACCGCCATGGAGAACGATGTTGACATCGTTTGTTTCGGCATCCGGTGCGTAGCAGCCCCGGGGGATGAAGCACTGATTGCCAACATCGACTACACCCAGCCCTATGAAGGAAAACAGCCGGTCAGCACCGAACTAATCACGCGCACTGGCGTCAACTTTGTTAACAAAATCTGGCGACGAAGCCTCGTGGCTCGGGGTAGTGGCCAATTCTGTGAAGGTCTGCGCTACGAGGACAACTACTTCTACTTCACCACTATCCCCTATGCCCGCCATATCACCTATCTGCCACACAAGTTCTATCAACGCCTCATGCGCAGCAACTCCACCATGGGCAGCACCTTTTCTGCCAAAACCACACAGGGCATGGAACATCTGATGGTGACTGAACGCATCTTGGACTTCTACGTTGCCCGTGGATGGCATCACTCTCACCGCGAGCTTTTCTGCCACATCATCCTCAACAGCCTGCGCTTCATCTTCAACAGCACACCGGACAACTGGGCAAACGAGGCCTCCACTATCGCAGCCTACGTCATCCGTAAACACAATCTGGACACCATCTTCCCGAAGGAAAAACTCCTCAGGCAGCTTATTGAAAAACACTACAGTCCAGCCCCTCAACACAAAAATCCCCTACCCGCCATCACCCCGGGAAAACGAAGCATTAAATTGCTGAGCATCCCCCTCTGGAGCGAGAGGAGAGACTCCCACTCCATTAAACGCAAGCTCCTGGGCATAACAATTTATTCCCTGCGCCAGAGCGCCTTCGACTACCGTATCAAAACCCCTTTTCTGAAAGAAACCGACCGCTATAAACAATACCGTTTCTTTGGTATCCCCTTGATGAAAAGGAAAAAACTAAGATACTCACCTTTTTAAACCGATAGTAAGCATCGGCTAAAGAATACCTTAGCCGATGTCAGCTTTGATTTTTGGAGAATATTTCTAGCTTCAATCATCAGTATAGCTTAACTCCTGTAATATTTTTTTTAATTCACGTTTTTTATCACGGTAATATTTTCTCTTTTTACCCCATAAAATATGGGAGAGGAATCTGAATTTATGAATCTGGGATTTTATTTTCTTCTTATTTTCATTAAGCAAATATAAACCTAACTCACTCGATATACTAGCTTTTTCCGCAGAAAAATTCAACCTAACGCATGTTTCTCGAACGATTTTTTCAAGTTCAGACTTACATCCGATATGATCAACGAACATATGTTTCTTGACTGCGGATGAAAAAAACGACCTATTATCTGCCGCCATGCGTTGTTCTGGACCTCTTACAATTCGATATGATCCATCAGGTAAACTTATAATACAACGTTGTATTTCTATAGCGACAGATGGATGTACCATCCCCATAAGATAGCGAGGCATATCCGCTGGAATGATCCCTTCTTTAAGTAAATTGAGTTTATTTTCATCCCAAAATTCACCAAAATATTTGGTGTGACATTTTGTCCGTTCCGTTACGGTCAGAATGCGAGTTTCTTCTGCAGTAGAAAAACCACCTCTTCGAAATGAAGTAAAATTCAGTGGTACATATGCAGCCTTTTTTCCACCCAGCAAAATTCTGCAGATTAAATCGTAATCTGCCAGCATTTTGAAGCTGGTATCAAATCCACCAAATTCTTTTAACACATCGGTTCGAGTGAAAACTGTCTGATGACAGAATGGATGGGTTGCAAAAAAGCACCCCAACTCCGGATAATTAATACTTATTAATTGATCATCTTCGGTAATATATCTTATTTTACCATACGACATATCGGCATTGGCTGACTCCATGACACGAACGGTAGCTGCAACACCACGAGTATCATGCCAGTAATCATCTGAGTTTAAAAACACACAATACTTTCCATTGGCTTTAGCAATACCCTTGTTCATTGCATCGTAGATGCCAGCATCCGGTTCAGAATAGCATTTAATGAAATGTGTTTTTTCGTATTCCTTCAAGAGCTCTAGTGTACCATCCGTAGAAGCACCGTCAATAAAGAGATGTTCAATGTTCGGATATATCTGCGAATGTACGGAGCTAATGCATTTTTTTAATTGTTCTGCTCTATTACCCTGAAGCAGATTATAGGTTACTGTTATAACAGTAACTAGCGGTAGATCTGTTCTTTTTTTCATAATGACCAGAAATCAGATTTTTTGAATTTTCTAACAACCTCTTTTGCTTGTTTAATCCTCCGTTTTAATACACGTGCTTTGCTGGCATATTTCTTGTGTCTATGACCAAACGTAATACATGACATCAACCTGATTCGCCAGTATTGTTTTTTTAGATTCGTTATGGTAAGCAAGAGGAATATTTCATCCATAGGAAAGTATGTTCCGAAAAGCATTAATCCTTTGTCTCCCATCTTTTCTTGAGGCATAGAAGCAAAAACCAGTCTCTTGGCAGAATGGATTAAGTGATTTTTGTGAGCTGGATTTATTTCTCTAGGCAAATCTAATTCACCGAATGGGGATGCATCATAGTATTTCTGCCAAATGACTCCAAAAGAGCCATTAAGATACAACCAAGGACGCTGCTGACTTTCTCCCGCGAAATGAATGATTAAAGCATCATCATTTAATTCTTCGTAGCTGCCATAATGTGTGCCGTAAAATTCGTTAATGGTGTCAACAGAGTAATTGTAGTAGACAGCAGGATTTCGAAATAACGGAATCATTGCATTATATCGAACCGGAAGATACACACTTTCCTTGCAGCACACACTATTAAATGTATCCTGATCAGCACATTTCCATTCGGGGGGAGCATTTAATTTTACATGAAGAAGTTTTTGTGAAACATCAAACTCGCGCATTCTTGCTAGGTTCATCCACAATACTCCGGAGTTGAAGTATTCTTTGCATCCTATAATATCGTTAAAATGAACGCCAAGTTCTGCACCCATATCACGAACAGCTGCGATAAGCTTATATTCAAGGTCTATATTGTTAAATTCAGTTAAATCACCTCGTACCAGAATATCCCCGTCCATGTACAACAACCTATCAACGTGGCTGAGAATGTTTGGGAGATCGAACTTAAGCAATGCCGCCAGTGTGACGTGCGTCTTCTGTTGTACACTTTTGTAGGCATCAAGATCTGCCTCGTAGAAAGAAATTATAAAATCATCGGAGGATAATTCCCTAATTTTCTTCTTATGATACGAGCTAATACCTCTGGAAATAACGTGAACTTCATAACTAGTATCCGCTTTTTTATTCAATTTAGCAGAAGTAAGCATGACGGTGGTAGGTATGCTGTACCCATCGTCAGAAATGACACAGATATCTATGTGGCTTTTCATGTGCAGTTATATATTTCGTTACTTGTTAATGTTATAATATTGTTCGGCTTCGCGAATAAGATTTTGAATTTCTTTTTTCCTAGCTTTCAAGACTTCTAGTTTTCTTTTATATCGTTGCCGTCGTTCTCCTAGGGTGATATATGACAGAAACTTTATTCGATAATATTTTCTGCGGATTTGACTAGAACACAGAATAAGATATAAATCATTTCTTGTTGTAGTCTTGCTTGAAAACTGAACAGTTGTTTTATTGTTATTCTTACTGATTTTCTCAATATATATAACTAGTTGCTCTAATAATTTTTCTGAGTCATAATCAAAAGAAATAGCCATTTTTGAGAAATATCGACAGGGAATAGCTGGTTCTTGTTCCACTTTTTCTTTCAACAATTCCAGAACTGCGTTCAAATAGGAAAGCCTGTCCTGCCTACAAATAAAAGGTTCATGGAACGTGACTCGAACACGTGCTATGATTTTGTCCTCAAACTGTTCTGCAATATACTGAAGAACCTCCCTGCTCGATGGAACCTGAGATAGGTAATTTAGACGTAATTTCAAGGATTCCAAGCTTTGGTTAAAATATTCACTGCTGAGTTCATTTGTAAGCGATGCAGGATTGACTCTGTAGTAGTACAAAGCTTCATCTCTAAATGCGATTTTATCAATCGGCAAATGGCACATAATCTTCATGAGAAAAATACTATCCTCGCCCTGATAGCATTCCCCGTTCCTTGCGCCTATTTGGTTAACAAAGTCACGTTTGTATATACCAGTGATATGTTCGTACGTGTAACTGTTAAGAAGCCCCTGTCCTTTGCGGAGGAAATCACGAATTTTTTCATTCAAGTGAGAGTAAATGATAGTTTTATCCGGATGTCGCATTGCACACGAACCTTTTACTACCCAAGCACCCGTTTCTAATGCTTTAGAATAAAGTAGATTATAGTAATCTAAGGGAATTAAATCATCAGAATCAACAAATGCGATATATTCACCCTTAGCTGCCTCAATACCCTTATTTCGTGATATGCCTGGCCCCGAATTCTGCTTATTACGAATGAGCACAATGCGACTATCCGTTTTTGCCGCCTCTTCCGCCAATTTGAACGCACCATCCTCTCCACAGTCATCAATGAAAACAAGCTCTATATCCTTTAGCGTTTGTTGCTGAAGACATTTTAGCATACTCTGAAAAAAGCTTTTACCACGATATATCGGCACAATAACTGAAACTTTGGGGCGACAGGTTGTATTATCGGGCATACATGAGTTAGACATATTTTTCATGATTGTTTAGTGAAATCTTCCATCGAATCGTGATATATCATATTTCCAATTTTATGTCAAGAAAACTTATTGCAAGAACAGGGATGAGGGAAGGTGAAAAGGCACATGATGAAGCGGCAAAGAGAATCTATCATCGTTAAAAAATTCCACATAAACCCTAGCTCATCTTATGCCGAGGATGAGGATGTCTGATTAATCTTATCTTGCATGTTGCGCAGAACAGAACGAAGAGCATATAGCTCATCCTTATATTTTTTTCGCCGATTTCCGAAAGAAAAGATTTTTTTTAGTTGGAGAATTATATATTTTTTTTTAAGGGAATACAATGACATATTGTGAGAAATGGTAAACTTTGAGGTTAGTGTTTTTTCCCACTTAGTTTCACATCCCCTCCACGAAAGTATATTACCGTCTGCCAAAGTACCTTTCTCGTGAATGTCGCGGAAGTGAATCTGTTGGAGACTGTACCCCGTCCTTACGATTTCGGGTTCAACGATTTCCTCGTCCACATCGCGATTCCGTACATTCAAAATATGAAATTGACTGTGTGGGAAGAGCTGATGCAAAGCTTCTGCAAAATTCTGAAGCTCCTCAATAGTAACGTTCCGACACATGGCAATTCCCACACTTCCGCTCACTCGAATGTAGTCGGATGTAATCTTTGTCCGATGTTTCATTTTTTCGTAAAACTCCGGAAGCTGTGGCTTCAGGGGATAATCCCGTTTTATATCGTGCTGAGATATCATACCATTTCTTGCATCAACGAGCCATCCCTTTTCATTGAGACGATAATCTATAAACATGTCTGCTGCGCCTGTTGCTAACACATGCAAAAAGTCAAAGAGCGAATACTCCATCATCCAATCGCAGGGAGAGGAAAACTTTCTTTGATTGAGCCTTCTCGTATGATAAGCGACGCGGCAAATTCCTCCAGCCGATATAACAAAATCGACTATGTGTGACGAAAGTTGAGGGGGGGGGGGGGGGGGGGGGCAAAATTAAAGAAAATTTTA
>JAFQSQ010000022.1 GCA_017409465.1 Akkermansia sp.
AATGGGAAGTTGTAGGGAAGTACGATTGACGAATGACCCGTCTCCGCCGAAGGCTTCGCCGTGGCAGGCGACTTACGAATTCAACGTTCGCTGCGCTGCGCGCAGATGGTTTCAACTAACGCTAAGCGTCCTTCATCGTTTATCATGCGAGCAGCGCGAGCGGAATATTGAGCCCGTATGGGCGGCATAATCGTAGCGAGGCCCGTCAGGGCCTCGTAGAAGACAAAGAGAATGCTGAGCCCGCGAAGGCGGGCGGCATAAAGCGATGTCCTATATGGAGACAACGCTTTATGCCGCCCTATCGCCTGCGCTCAGGGCTCCTTTATTTTTTGTGCATAACGAGGGGCTCCGCCGCTACGCGTCTTCGCCCCTTCGCTACGATTATACCGCCCTCCGGGCTCAAAATTCCTCGGGCTTTCAGCCCGACAAATTCTCATCTTTGGCGTATCGGCAGAGCAACATCCTTTAATTGCCGGAGCAATAAACACTCGTAGCGCCACAGATGCAACTGAGTGACCGATTTCCCGCGCGAGGTAGGCGAGCGCATGGAGCAGGTGCTGCTGCCCTTTATTCTGTTGTTCTGTTGGGGGATTCGTTTTCGCATGCCCGACCAGATTTAGTTGCGAATCATCTGTCGGGCATGAGCAAAGGCATAGAGTGGGATATTGTAGAGCGTATCATTCTGCTCATAGGGGGAGAGTGAGGTGCGGATGGCATAATCGGGCGTATATCTCTGCCGATAGGAAGCCAGGCTGCGGGCACGGAGGTTGAGACCGGCTTTCACCTCAATGGGGACAATGCTGCTGCCGAACTGTGCCACGAAATCCACTTCAGCAGTACCGCCATCCGCCTCCCAATATGCAGGAGCATTACCGCTTGCCCTGAGTTCCTGAAGAACAAATTGTTCTGTGAGAGCTCCCTTGAATTCCTCAAAAATGGCGTTCCCATCCAACAGACTCTGCGCGTCCAACCCGGCAAGAGCTCCCAGCAAACCACAATCCAAAGCATATAATTTAAATGAATTCGCCTGCTCATACGCCGTCAGCGGCATGGCCGGTTTACTGACACGCCGCACACGATGCAGCAATCCGCACATGATGAGCCATTCTACAGCCATTTCATATTCGCGTGCCCGGGCGCCGGTACCAAGCAATTTATAAACAAACTTCCGGTTATCTTTTGCGAGTTGTGCAGGAACGGATGACCAAACGGAATGAATTCTCGGCACATCCCTGGATGCGGTATATTTGGAGAAATCATTTTCATAACCGCTGATGATTTGATGCTGAATCCTCCGCACTTCCGCAAGCTCATGCCTGCCTGCATAGCCGAGCACTGCTTCCGGCATCCCTCCCACATAGAGGTATTCTTTCAGTCGGGTAATCAGCTTTTCATGCACTGTTCGCATCAGCCGCACATTTGATTCATTCAGAACTTGCAACAGACTATGGTCACCCATGGCTGCCAGAAACTCATCGAATGTCAGAGGCGCCAGATGCATCATATCAACCTGCCCAACGGGAAATGATTGCTGCCGGTGTCTCATGGCAACGCCCAACAGGCTTCCGGCTGCCATGATGTGATACTGCGGAGCATTCTCGCGGAGGAATTTGAGAGAGTGTATGGCACGTTCGCAGTCCTGAATTTCATCCAGTATGATGAGGGTTCTCTCCGGAATGACAGGTTCATTAGTCAAAAGAGAGATGCTTTGAAATATCTCTTCTGCGTTGTAGTCCTGTTCAAAAATGCCGGATGCTCGTGGGCTGTCGGCAAAGCTTAAATAGACAGTATTCTGATATTCCCTGCGACCAAACTCGCGCATCAGCCAGGTTTTACCCACCTGTCTGGCTCCCTGTATCAGCAAAGGTTTGCGATTAGTTCTGTCCTTCCACTTTTTTAATTCATCAAAAGCTCTTCTATCCATAGCTTTACGCCCCTTTCCTGCGAACAGAAATACCACTGATTTCACATTTTAGCAAGATAAAAGTGGCAAAAACTCACATTTTAGCAAGATAAAAATGGAAAATTTGCCATTTTTGGGAACATAAGGGGGCGGAGGAGGGAGTAAAAAACCGCCCGACCGGCGGGAAAGCGCGGTCGGGCGGCGAAAATGGGAATGAAGCGCCGGATTAACGGAACTTGAGGTCTTTCACCTTGGCGGCGAGGGTATCGAGCACCTGCTTGTGGGCGGCATCGACCTCAGGCGCGGTGAGGGTCTTCTTCGCATCGCGATAGAGGAAGGTGTAGGTCATGGCCTTGCGATCAGCGGCGAGCTTCTCGCCGGAGGGGTCGCAGAACACGTCCTTGAGCTGGTAGGCAACCAACAGCTTCTGCTTGGCAGCCTGAATGGCCTTCACAATATCGGCATTGCGGGTACCGGCGGGAACATCCAGAGAGGCATCGCGCCCGGAGCCGGGGAACTGGGGCAGGTCTGCCGCCTTGAAGGGGGCGGTAGCCACCTGCTGGAGCTTGCGCAAATCCAGCTCTGCGTAGTAGGACTCCATGGGCAGCCCCAGCGCACGGCAGGTTGCCAGCGCAATGCGGGCCACGTAGCCGCAGGCCTGGTTGTTAATCAGAACATCAGCCCCCACGGCAGCCGTCTCACGAGCCTGCTTAGCGGGGTTGAGCGTGATTTCCGCCTTGGGCACCAGAATATCCAGCACAGCGCGCAGGTGCTCGAAATGAGCCTCACCCGGCTTGGTGTCTGCCCAGCTGGCGGGGTTGAGCTTGCCGGCCATGAAGATGCCCAGCACCTCGTTCTCAATATCCTTGCCCTTGCCGCCGCCGGTGTTGCGGAATACGCGGCCGCACTCGAAGAAGCGCAGCACCTCCAGCCCCTGGTTCATGTTGCGGGCAGCCACGGAGATAAGACCGGGCGCCAGAGAGGGGCGCAGGGTGGAGTGGTCCTCGGAGATGGGAAGGGAAACGCGGATGATATCACCCTCCATGAGCGGCTTGATGGGCAGCGCATGCTCCACGCTGGCAATGGTGGGGTCAATGCTCTCTGCGGCGATGAGCTTGAAGGTCTGCGCCTCCCAGAAACCGGCACCGGCCAGCTTGCGGGAGAGCGCCATGCGGTAGTCGCTGGCGCGGTCGTGGGCACTCTCCTCCACATAGATGGAGGTGTTGGTGGCGGGGATGTTGTCAATGCCGTACACGCGCACCACTTCCTCCAGCAGGTCGCAACTGCGCTTCAGGTCCAGACGCCAAGGCGGGCAATCCCAGGTGCCCTTGCCGTCAATCTCGCGCAGGCCGAGCTGGCGCAGGATGCGGGCGGCCTCCAGATGGGGGATGGAGGCGTTGGTCATGACATCCAGCTCCTTCCAATCCAGCTGCACCTGGTCAAGGGCGTAGTAAATCTTACCCTCCGTGCCCTGTTCCAGCACAGTGGCATTGGTGGCGTTCTCCTCCGGTACCAGGCAGGGAGCCTGACCACCCACCATCACCGGCTCAGCCTTGCCGCCGGCGCACTCCAGAATCAGCTCAATGGCGCGGGCAGCGGCGCGCAGCACATTCCAGGGGGAAGTACCGCGCTCGAAACGGTAGGAGGAATCGGAGCCCAGTGCCAGACGGCGGCTGGTGAAGCGGATGTTGCTGCGCAGGAACCAGGCGGATTCCAACACGATATCCGTGGTACTCTCCGTCACGCCGGAATCCAGACCACCCATCACGCCACCCAGTGCCAGCGCGGCACCGGAGGCATCGGAAATGACGATATCTTCCGGCGTGAGACTGTACTGCTCATTCATGAGGCTGGTGAAGGATTCACCCTCGGCAGCGCGGCGGATGTTCAGCCCGCCGGTCAGCTTGGCGGCATCGAAGGCATGCAGCGGGTGACCCAGCTCGAAGAGGCAGTAGTTGGTGATGTCCACCACGTTGTTGATGGGGCGCAGACCGATGGATACCAGACGGTCTGCCAGCCAGGCCGGGGAAGGACCAATCTTCACGCCGCTGATGCGGGTGGCGGTGTAGAACGGGCAGATTTCCGGTGCGGAAAGGGTGATGTAATCACCCGCAGGGCAGGTCTGAATGGCTGCGGTGGGCTGCTCTGCCGGGTCCTGCTTGAGGGTGCGACCGGTGATACCGGCCAGCTCACGCGCCATGCCCCAGTGACTCAGCAGGTCGGGACGGTTCGGTGTGATTTCCAGCTCGAAAATGGTATCAGTGGGCACAAAGGTGCGCACGGGAGTGCCCACGGCGTAGTCCTGCGGCAGAATCCACAGCCCGTGTTCCTTGTCCGGCAGCCCCAGCTCAGAAGCGGAGCAGAGCATACCGCGGCTCTCGACACCGCGCAGCTTGCCGTCCTTGATTTCCCAGCCGCCGGGCAGCACCGCCCCGGGCAGGGCACAGGGCACCTTATCGCCCACTTTGTAATTCTGTGCGCCGCAGACAATCTGGCGCAGCGAGCCCTCCCCGGCGTCTACCATGCAGACGTTGAGGTGGTCACTGCCCTCCACGGGTGTCTTTTCCATGACCTGAGCCACAACCACGAGGTCGGTGGTCACGCCGCGCTCCTGGATACCCTCTACCTCAATACCGGCAAAGGTGAGCATATCGGCCATCTCCTGAGTGCCGAGACCCTCCAGGTCGATGTAGCTTGAAAGCCAATTAAGAGAAACGTTCATTGCTATGTATAGAGAGTGAGAGGTTTATTGGAACTGAGCGAGGAAGCGGACATCGTTCTCGATGAGCAGGCGGATATCGCGGATACCCCAGCGAATCATGGCCAGACGCTCCAGGCCGATACCGAAGGCAAAGCCGGTGCAGCCGGAGTAGAGCTGCTTGCCGGTCTCGCGGTCAATGGCCTCGAACACGGCGGGGTTCACCATGCCGCAGCCGGCAATCTCAATCCAGCGCGGGGCCTGGCCTGCTGCCTGCAGTAGCACGTCAATCTCAAAACTCGGCTCCGTGAAGGGGAAGAAATGCGGGCGGAAACGCACGGCGGTGTCGCTGCCGAAGAGCGCCTTGAGCATGTATTCCAGCGTGCCTTTCAGGTCGCCCACGCTCACGTTCTTGTCCACATACAGACCCTCAATCTGGTTGAAGGCAGAGAGGTGCGTGGCATCTATCGCATCACGGCGGAACGCGGAACCCGGGCAGATGATGCGCACGGGAGGCGCCTGTTTTTCCATGGTGCGGGCCTGCACGGTGCTGGTCTGTGTGCGCAGCAGCTTGCCGCTGTCGAAATAGAAGGTGTCCTTCTCATTGCGGGCGGGGTGATCATCCGGCGTGTTGAGTGCGTCAAAGCAGTGCCACTCGTCCTCAATCTCCGGGCCGTCGGACAGCGTGAAGCCCATGCGGCGCAGGATGCGCACCGCTTCATCGCGCACGATGGAGATGGGGTGCAGCCCGCCGGTCGGCAGGGTAGCACCGGGCATGGTAAAGTCCACACCGGCTACAGCGGCGGCATCCAGCTGTTGCTGCAGCTCGTTGCGGCGGTTTTCCAGCGCAGCGGTGATGGCGGCGCGAGCCTCATTGAGCAGAGCGCCCACGGCGGGCTTCTCCTCCTTAGGCACATCGCGCATCCCCTGCTGCACCTGGGTCAGACTTCCCTTCTTACCGAGAATACCCACACGGGCATCCTCCAGAGCTTTCATGTCGGCAATGCCGGCAATGCGCTCCAGGGCCTCTGCTTGTACGCTTGCTATCCGTTCTTTCATGATGTTCGCGCAAGACTATACGCCCCTCAGCCCCGGCGGTCAAGCCAAATGAATGGCTTACCGCCTGTGCAGAGTGTGGTTTTTGTCAACTATCCCATGGCGGGGGGATATCATACACCTGTATGCAAGTTATCATTTGTTCACTCATCGGCGTAAGCCGCTAACTTTTATTGTTCCGGCAATGAAAGATTGATCGGTCGATAAATGGGAAGTTGTAGGGAAGTACGAAGTCAAAAGGACGATGGACAAGGTACAGAATTCCGCTCGCTCTGCTCGCATGATGAACGATGAAGGACGCTTAGCGTTAGTTGAAACCATCTGCGCGCAGCGCAGCGAACTTTTCATTCGTACTTCGTCA
>JAFQSQ010000023.1 GCA_017409465.1 Akkermansia sp.
AATTAATTCAACGCCGCGCCTATGGCTATCGTAACTTTCAGAACTACCGATTAAGAGTCTTAATTGAATGTGGGCACATTGTGATATGAAAATTCAAATTCCACACTTTTTGCTATTGACCCCACTTTTTGCTATTGACCCGAAGTGTCCCGGCGGCGCAGGGTCTGCTCGTGCCACCGGCACTCGCAGCCCACTCCCCCTTTGCTGCGGGGTCGTGTGTTCGAATCCCTTTTCCGGCAAAAGTAAAACGCTCAGCAACGGTTGTTTCCGTTACTGAGCGTTTTTTGTTATCTCGGGCAAGCGGGATTCGAACCCACGACCCCTTGCACCCCATGCAAGTGCGCTACCAGACTGCGCTACTGCCCGTTTCTTGTTTATCTGCCCCCGCAGAGCGGCGACGAGCGCAGTATACAGATAGATTTTGTGATTGTCAACACATTTTTTTCATGATAGACTCTTTTTTGTCATGAAGAAGGTAAAAACCGCAGTTGTGGGAGCCAGTGGCTACACCGGGCAGGAGCTGTTGCGCATCCTGCTTCTCCACCCGGGGGTAGAGCTGGTATGTGTGACGTCGCGCCAGTACGCAGGGAAATCGCTCAGTGAAGTGTTCCCTCGTTTCAAGCATGTTCCCGGAGCCGAGCTGGCATTCACGGATTCGGATGTAGCCGCCATCGCGGCTACCGGTGCAGAGGCAGCTTTCCTGGCTCTGCCGCACGGTGTATCAGCCTCGTACGGGCGTGGGCTTGTAGATGCAGGCATCCGCGTGATTGACCTGTCGGCAGACTTCCGACTGAATGACCCGGCTGTCTATGAAGACTTCTACGGCAAACAGCACCCGGATCCGGAGTTGATGCAGGAAGCGCCCTATGGCATGCCCGAATGGCACCGCAGCGAGATTGAGACGGCGCGCATCGTCGGCTCTCCCGGCTGCTACCCGACAAGTATCATGCTGCCGCTCATTCCCCTGCTGCGTGCCGGGCTGGTGCTGCCGCAGGATATCGTGGTCAACAGCGGCAGCGGTGTATCCGGCGCCGGGCGCAAGGCCGACATCAGCCTGCTGTTCTGCGAATGCAACGAAAGCATGCGTGCCTATGGTGTCCCCCGCCACCGCCACCTCTCGGAAATCGAGCAGGAGCTCTCACTGGCTGCCGGCGAACAGGTAACTATTACGTTTACCCCCCACCTCATCCCGGTGAACACGGGCATCATGACCACAACGGTGGCCAAACTGAAACCGGGTACCACCATCGAGGAGCTCACCGCCTGCTTCGAATCTGCCTACGCCGGAGCTCCGTTCGTGCGGCTCATGGGTGCCAACAAACCGGCTGATACCAAAAACGTCACCCGCACCAATTTTGTGGATATCGGCTGGGCAATTGATGAGCGCACCAATCGGGTCGTGCTGATGAGTGCGGAGGACAACGTCATCAAGGGCGCCGGCGGTCAGGGCGTGCATGCGTTCAACATTATGTTCGGCTTCGAGGAAACCGCCGGACTGTGGATTATCTGATAGTTCCCCTGCCCCGCGGTCGGGCATAAACGACCGCACCGCATCTCACATGAAACCCATCCTGCTGATTGTGGACGATGAGCGGTCCACCCGAACGGTTCTCAGCGCTGCGCTGGAGGACTCGTATGAGGTGTTTGCCGCCGGCAACGGCAAGGCAGCAAGGGCTATCATGGAGACGGAACCGGTGGATATCCTGCTGACGGATCTGCGGCTGGGTGGCGAGAGCGGCATGGATCTCATCGACCATGCCCGAGCTCTGCCGAATCCCCCGCTCTGCATCATGATGACGGCCTATGGAAGCGCCGGCACGGCGGCCGAAGCGCGCCGCCACGGGGCATACTATTTCCTGACGAAGCCGCTGAATCTGGACGAGGTCGAGCTGCTGCTGCGCCGTGCGGCCCAGACCAGAAGCCTCGAGACGCAGAACCGCGAGCTGACGGAGCGACTGGAGCCTAACTCAGGGCTCGACAAGCTGCTGGGGAACAGCCCGCAGATGCAGGAGATTTTCAACCGCATCCGCCGCGTGGCACCGAGCAATGCCTCGGTTCTCATCGAGGGCGAAACCGGCACCGGCAAGGAATTGGCGGCACGCGCCCTCCACAGGCTCTCCCCGCGCAGCAACGCCAAGTTCGTCGCCGTCAACTGCGCCGCCCTGTCGCCGCAGCTGATGGAAAGCGAGCTGTTCGGCCACGAAAAGGGAGCTTTTACCGGAGCGATGCAGCGACGAATCGGGCGTTTTGAAGAGGCCGACGGCGGCACCCTGTTTCTGGATGAAATCGGCGAAATTGATACCGCCACCCAGGTGAAACTGCTGCGTGTGCTGGCAGAGCGGAGCATCGAGCGCGTAGGCAGCAACACCCCCGTAGCCGTCAATGTCCGCGTCATTGCCGCCACCAACAGGAACCTGGAGCGCATGGTCGCAGAGGGCAGTTTCCGGCTCGACCTCTACCAGCGGCTCAATGTCGTCACCCTGAAACTGCCGCCGCTGCGTGAGCGCACCGGGGATGTCGTGCTGATGGCGCAGGCCTTCCTGCGCGAGCTGAGCCACGAGAACAAGCGGGGAGAGATGCAGTTCAACCGCGATGCTCTGGAGCTGCTGCGCCACTATGACTGGCCGGGCAACGTGCGCCAGCTGCGCACAGCCGTAGAGCACGGCGTCGTCATGTGCGCCGGGAACCGCATCGGCCCGGAGGACTTGCCGGAATACCTCGGCAGCGCTGCGACGACCGCGGCTCCCGTGCAAAATATCTCCCCCATAACAGACTTTGGGCTTGAAAGTCTGCCCTCTCTTGATTTACAATACGTCGAGCGGCGTGTCATCCTGCTCGCGCTGAAGCGCACCGGCGGCAATCGCACGGCTGCGGCCGACATACTGGGCATCAACCGCCGAACACTGCAACGCAAGATGACAGAAGCCCCGGAAGTTTTCAAAGAATACCTCTGACAGATATTACCATGGACAACGACCAAGCCATTACCTCCAAGAAAAATGTCTTTCTGCTGCTTCGCCTCGTTCTGGGGATTGTGCTGACAAGCCTCTGCATGATTCAGCTTTTCGTCACCTTCCGCGGTCTGGATCAGGCGGCGGCGATGGATCAGGCTCAGATAGGCCGCCAGATTGCCCGTGGGGAAGGTTTCACGACCAAATATTTCACGCCTTACGATCTTGTCACCCGCAATAAAATCAGCAAGACTGCGCTTGATTTTTCCAACATCAAAGCCACCAACCATGCCCCCCTGTACCCTCTGGTGCTCTCGGCCGCCATTCGCATGACGGGCTACCACCAGTTCGATGCAAAACGTATGAAGGATGAGGGCGAGATGGTCTACGACGGCGACCGGGTCATCGCCGGGGTGAGCACCTTCTTCTTCCTGCTCTCGCTGCTGTTGAGCTACGTCTTATTCCGCAAGATGTTCGACGAGATACTGGCAGCCACGGTAGTCACACTCATGGGATTCAGCGAACTGCTGTTGCAATATGCCGTGAGCGGGCTGGCACAGCCGATGATGGCCTGTCTCTTTCTCGGAATCGTCATCTTCCTGGTGAAGGCCATAGAGGCTCAGGAGGCTGACCGCGTCAAGGGAGTTGTTCTCTACAATATCATTGCCCTGGTACTGGCCGTGCTGCTGTGCCTCACCTGCCGCATCAGCATCTGGTGCAGTCTGGGGCTGCTCATTTTCTGCGGGTTCTACTTCCGCCCCCGTGGTCTCTTTGCGCTCATCGGCGTGGTGATGGGGCTGCTGTTTGTGCTGCTGCCCAACCTGATGACGCTGCAATCCTCCGGCGGTATGGGGCACGCCTTCCAGCAGGCTTTCTACGGCGGCTTCGGCAGTGGCGGTCTCGATCATCTGCTGCGCTCGACGGATGCTTTCGGCATCAACTTCGATGCCAGTAACTTCTTCCTGCGCTTGCTGGGC
This sequence comes from Akkermansia sp., assembly GCA_017409465.1. Taxonomy (GTDB): domain Bacteria; phylum Verrucomicrobiota; class Verrucomicrobiia; order Verrucomicrobiales; family Akkermansiaceae; genus Akkermansia. Next base: position 3,929 of record JAFQSQ010000023.1, read on the forward strand.
TACACCTTTGCCCAGACAGACTCGATGTATGTCAACATGGGCTCCATCATCGTGACGCCTTTCTTCCTGCTGGCACTTTTCAACCGCTATCGCAACCCGATTGTCAACGGGGTGAAGTGGGTCGTCTTCAGCTGCTGGCTGTGCTCATGCGCCGGCATGGCACTCTTCGGCGAATCCACCGCCATCAGCCCGTCGCAGCTTTCGATTCTTTTCACGCCCTTCTTCGCGGCCTATGGGCTCTCGCTGGTGTTTATCTTCCTGGCGCGCCTGCAGCTTGCGGACGGTTTCATAGCCGTCCGCAACCTGGCTATCGTGGCTATCATCCTCATCTCATGCGGCATGTTCTTCTTCCAGTTCCCGCAGCAGCTCTACTACGGATTTGCCACCAGTGCCCGAGGCATCCCGCACTTCCCGCCTTACTTCCCGCCCAAGCTCAATGTAGAGTTTCATAACATCACCAACGCCGACGATATCGTCGTGACGGATCAGCCCTGGGCCGTAGCCTGGTATGCCGACCGCAAAGCGCTGTGGATGCCCCGAACCATCAGCCACTATACGGAGGTGATAGAGCCCATGCTGACCCGCTCGAAGCAGGGCGTACAGGGGTTCCTCATCACCCCGAGCTCGCACACCATGCCCGAACGCGGCATCAGCGGCGTCATCGCCGAAGCGGGTGAGTTCGCCCCGCTGGCTCTGGAGGGCAAGCTACTGCAGCTGGTACCCGGGCATAACATGGCTCTGGCAGAGCTCTTCAACAGCCACGGAGACCGCCAGGCCAATAGCCGCCCGCTGGGCAGTCTCGTCTCCTCACGCGGACAGTTCCCGCACCGCAAGTTCCTGCTGGGGGCAGAGATGGTGTACTACAGCAGCAAACCGACCAACTGATTTTACACACACTACAATCATCTTTTGTCACATGTGCGCCAGTCCCAAAAAAGACAAGATGACATTCGAACAGGCTACCGCCCGGCTCGAGGATATCGTGGAACGCATCGACAGCCCTGAGACCGGTCTGGAGGAAATGATTTCTCTGGTGGAAGAAGGACTGAAGTTGATACGCAACAGCCGCAAACTGCTCAACGATGCAGAGCTGCGTATCCGCCAGCTCGAAACACCGGCTCCCGCGCCTGCGGCAGCTGCAACCCCCGCCCCACAATGCGATGACTCCTTCTCCCTCATCTGACGCCCCCCATCTGCTTGCCGGCATCTGCTCGCCGGAGGATGTCAAAGCCCTGCTCCCGGAGCAACTACCGGAACTGGCACAGGAGATTCGCCGGACGCTCATCAACACCCTGGCCGAAACCGGCGGCCATCTGGCCCCGAATCTGGGTATCGTGGAACTGAGCATCGCCCTGCACCGCGTGTTCACGACACCGCGCGACAAGATACTCTTCGACGTCTCGCACCAGTGCTACGTGCACAAACTGCTGACCGGACGAGCAGAGCGTTTCCACACGCTGCGCCAGTTTCAGGGCATATCCGGCTTCTGCAAGCGCAGCGAGTCGGAGCACGATGCCTATGGTGCGGGGCATGCCGGCACGGCACTCTCGGCCGCTCTGGGTATGGCCTCAGCCCGCGATCTGAGTGGTGATGACTACAATGTGATTGCCGTGGTAGGCGATGGAGCCTTTACCTGCGGCACCACACTGGAGGGGCTCAACAGCATCTCCACGACAACCCGTAAATTCATCCTCATCCTCAATGACAACGAGTGGAGCATCGACAAAAATGTCGGGGCTCTCTCGCACTATTTCTCCCAGCTGCAGGAGACCGACACCTACGCCTGGCTGCGCAGCCGAACCAAGCAGATTATCCAGACCGTCGCCGGCGACAAGGCCAGCAAGCAGGTAGCTCGTCTCGTGCGGGCAGCCCATGGCCTCATCACCCCGCTGAGTTTCTTCCAGGAACTGGGACTGGCCTACTATGGCCCCGTCGATGGGCATGATACGGCCAGACTGGAGAAACTGCTCCGCATCGTGGCGCGTCAGAATACACCCGCGGTCATCCACGTCATCACCGAAAAGGGCCGGGGCTATGAACCGGCGTCGTGTAACCCCACCAAGTTCCACGGTATCGGCCAGTACAACGTGGACGACGGCAGCACCAGCAAGGGCGATATCATCACCTACTCCGAGGCCTTCGGCAAGGCCCTCAGCGACATGGCCGCAGATGACCCGGCTATCACCGCCATCACCGCCGCGATGCCCTCCGGCACCAAACTGGACATCTTCCGTTCGCGCTTTCCGCGTCGCTTTTTCGACGTAGGTATCGCGGAGGAACACGCTGCACTCTTTGCCTGCGGTCAGGCCACACAGGGGCTGAAACCCTATCTGGCCGTTTACTCCACGTTCATGCAGCGCTGCGTGGACATGATTCAACACGATGCTGCCCTGCAGAAGCTGCCGGTCCGCTTCTGCATGGACAGAGCCGGGCTTTCGCCGGATGACGGCCCCACGCACCACGGGCTGTTCGACATCGCCATGCTGCGCGCCATCCCCGGCCTGGTGATGATGCAGCCGCGCGATGAAGCTGAGCTGGTGCACATGCTCCACACGATGAACAGCATCAACGACAGGCCAAGTGCCATCCGCTACCCACGCGGCACAGCAGAGGGGGTTCCCATGCCTGAGACTCCCCATCTGCTGCCTGTTGGCAAAGCAGAAATCATCAGCGAAGGCGACGACGTGATGCTGCTGGCTCTCGGCAATATGAACAGAGTTGCTGCTCGAGTACGCGAGATGCTGCAAACGCAGGGTATCGCGGCGGCACACATCAATGCCCGCTTTATCTGCCCGCTGGATACCGACACCATCCTGCGTCTCGCCGGCAAGGTCAAACTCATCGTCACGATGGAAGACCATGGTATCACCGGGGGATTCGGCTCGGCAGTACTGGAGCTGCTCAGTGCCCACCATTGCCACACCCCGCTGGTGCGCATCGGCTGGCCCCACGAGTTCATCGAGCACGGCAAGGAAGCGGAACTGCGAGAGAAACACCGTCTTACGCCGCAGGCTATCTGCGATACCATCCTGAACCACTATCCGTCATGAGACTACTGATTGCCGGCTTTCTCGCCATGCTTTCCCTGACAGCGGCTCCGCTTGCGGCGCAGCAGAGGTCAGACTCCGGAGCAGAGACAAGCATCAGCGAGCTACCCCAATGGCTGATTGACTTCTCGAATATCCCCAAAGAGACCCAGCAGAGGTATATCGAGGTGTTCCGTGAAGCAAAAATAGCGTATGCAAGCGGCAACTGGGTACTGTGCTGTACCTATCTCAACGAATGCGAGTTCATCTTCAAGGGCAATCCCCATGTATGGAACCTGCGCGCCACCTGCCTGATTGAACAGGCGAACTTCCATGAAGCTGAGCTCATGCTGAAAAAAGTACAACAGGAGCTGCCGATGGATGAGACGACCATCATGAACCGGGCCAATCTGCACATGGCCAGGGGAGAGTTTGCCGAATGCATCGAGCTACTCCGAGCCATCATCGATGCACAGGATGCCACTGCGGCGCCTGACCTGACGGATGTCCTGACTTTCCGCATCTATCTCTGCCACCTCATGCTCGGGCAGCAGAAGGAAGCAGCCGAGCTGGTTCGCCACCTGGGCCCGCTCGATGATACGCCGCTCTACTACTTCAGCCAGGCAGCGCTACACATCAGCAAGGGCAACCGCACCCGAGCGGTAGAGGACATCAATGCCGCCTCTGCCATCTTCTCCAAAGGCAACGCCATCCAGCCCTACATCCGCAGCATCCAGGCCTCCGGACTTGAGAACAAATTCCTGCCCTCCGGCTCATAAATGGAAAAAGACATCGGCACAGTCTTACAGCTCTACCCGCTGGGAGAACATGGCCTCATCGTGTGCTGGTGTACGGCATCGCACGGCATCATTCGCACCGCCGCTCGCAACGCCAGAAAACCCGGCAGCGAACTGAGCGGTCGAATTGACCTCTTCCAGGAGTGCGAGCTGGTTTTTCGCCCGGCCACCGGGGGCAGTGACCTGCACAGCCTCACCGGTGCCGAGCTGCTCAATCCCCGTCTTCCGCTGCGCAGCCAACTCCTCAAACTGCGGCTGTGCAGCTACATGGTTCGACTCCTGCTGGCAACGGTAGAACCCGGGGGAGGAGACGGAGAATGGTACCGGCTCATGGCCGGGGCTCTCGACTACGTGGCTGAGCAGCCGGCTCGCCGGGCCATCCTGCGCCATTTCGAAAAGAGACTGGCACAGCTGCACGGCATCTACAGCACCGATGTTCCCGCACACCTCTGCCTGCTGAGGCATTTTCAGCATCTGCCGACAGGCAGAGCCGAGCTGCTGGCCCAGTTACCCGAAAAACCCGCTGCAAACTGACGCTTTCGGGTTGATTGGCTGCTTGACCATTCCAGTGAAATTGTGATATAAATGATAAACGCATGAGCAACGAGCATACACCGATACATTTGATGGAAAACCCGAGCACGATTCAGAAGATGTTCGGTGATTATTATCTCGAGTATGCTTCCTATGTCATTCTGGAACGAGCCGTTCCCCACATCGCTGACGGACTGAAGCCTGTGCAGCGCCGCATACTGCACTCCATGGAGCGCATGGACGACGGCCGCTACAACAAAGTAGCCAACATCGTGGGAGATACCATGAAATACCACCCACACGGCGATGCCTCCATCGGCAGTGCGCTCGTCACACTGGGGCAGAAGGGGCTACTCATCGATGCCCAGGGCAACTGGGGCAGTATCATCACCGGCGATTCAGCGGCCGCACCGCGATACATCGAAGCCCGCCTGTCGCCCTTTGCCCGCGAGGTTGTCTACAGCCCCAAGGTGACACAGTGGAAACTGAGCTACGACGGGCGCAACAAGGAACCCGTGTCGCTTCCGGTCAAGTTCCCTCTGCTGCTGGCGCAGGGGGCGCTCGGCATCGCCGTGGGCATGAACTGCCTCATCCTGCCTCACAACTTCAACGAACTCATCGAAGCGGCCATTCATTACCTGCGTGGCGAGGAATTCACCCTCTACCCTGATTTCCAGACGGGTGGCCTGCTGGATGTCAGCAACTACAACGACGGCACCGGCAACAGCCGCCTGCGCTGCCGCGCCAGGATTGAAGTTACCTCCAAAAAACTGCTTCGCATCACCGAAATCCCCTACGGTACCACAACGGAATCCATCATCCAGAGCATCGAAAATGCCATGGATAAAGGCAAACTCAAAGTTGCCAAAATCGAGGATAACACCGCCGCTCAGGCTGATATTCTCGTGCATCTCGCAGCCGGTCAGGATGTGGAGAAACTCTGCAACGCCCTCTACGCCTTTACCGATTGTCAGGTGAGCATCTCGCCCAAGGCGGTCGTCATCGTCGACCGCAAACCGGTGTTCATGGGAGTAAGCGAAATCCTGAAGCATAACGTCGATTTGACGAAGGAGACCCTACGGCAGGAGCTGGAGGTACAGCTGGCAGAGCTGCAGGAGAACTGGATGCAGGCCAGCCTGGAAAAAATCTTCATCGAGAACCGTATCTACAAGGTGCTGGAAGAAAGTGAGAGCTGGGAGCAGTCCCTCACCGAAATCGGAGAGCGTCTGGAGCCATTCGTCCGCGATTTCTGGCGTCCCATCACCCGCGATGATATCATCCGCCTCACCGAAATCCGTATCAAAAAGATCGCTCGCTATGAAATCCATAAGGCCGAAGAGCACATCGCCGGGTTGGAGGCAGAAATAGAGAAAACACGCAAACACCTCGCTCAGCTCACCCGCTATACCATCCGCTGGTTTGAAAACCTGCGCAAAAAATACGGCGACGCATGGCCCCGCCGCACCGAGCTGACGACCTTCGACAGTATGTCACGCGCAGAAGCCGCCGTGGAGAACGAGATGCTCTACCTCGATGAAGAAGGCTTCGCCGGCTATGGGGTACGCAAGGGCGAACCTGTAGAGAAATGCTCTACGCTGAGCGATATTCTCACCATCGATAATCAGGGGGTACTCATGGTACGCCGGATTCAGGAAAAATTCTACGTGGGCAAGAAACTGCTCGACATCCGAGTCCTTCGCCCCGGCGATGACTGGGTATTCAACATGATCTACCGCGACGGCAAGGACGGCATCACCTACGCCAAGCGCTTCCACCTCGGCGGATTCACGCGCGACAAGGAATACCAGCTCACCCAGGGGACGAAGGGCAGCCGCATCTTCTTCCTCACCGTTCACCCCACGGAGGAAGACAGTGCTACCATGTCGGTGAACGTCTACCTGAAAAATCAGCTCCGCCGTCTGCGCCGCCCTATCCCCTTTGACTTCGGGAATCTGCGTGTCAAAGGTCGAGCCGTACTGGGCAACATCGTCACCAAAAACCAGGTAGAGCGTATCGCCCGCATCATGCCAACCGCAGCTGAAGCCGACACCGGACTCCCCGAATCAGGGCAACCCACAGCAGAAGCACCCGCAGAAGCCACCCAGCCACAGGAGCAGCACTCTGCCCCTGCCACCCCGGCACCGGAATCAGACATACCGGCCATCCTGGAACACCCCGAAGCCACCCAGCTGGATCTCGGTCTGCTGTAAAGCCCCCCCATGCACCACCTTCACCGCTGCCTGCTTCTCACGCTTCTTCTGCTGCTGCCATCCTGCCAGCAGCAGAAGGTAGAAATCGCCGTCGGTATAGACCCGACACCGGCAGAGGGAATCATCGGTCGCCGCCGCCAGCAGCCGCTGCCCGCCCGACAGGCCGATATGGCCGTCATCTTTGTGGGCGGTTTCAGCGAACAGGTATTGCTGCACTTCCGCAAAGCCTACGAGCAGATGCCCACCCTGCCCTGCAAAGGCAAGCAGCTGCGTGCCTACTACGCCTGGGACAGCGGCACCGGCAACCTGCTCTTCCACAGTACCTGGAAGCTCCAGCGAGACCTCAACGCCTTCTGTCGGGTCAATCCGGGCGCCGATATCGTCCTCATCGGCCACAGCTATGGAGGCTCGGCTATCATGGATGCCCTGCGACATCTCAAGGAACCGCACGGCCGCATCCTGGTCGCCACCATCGATCCCGTCAGCCGCCGCAGGAAATCACAGCCTCGCCAGCGTCCCGACGGCGTGGATTACTGGGTGAACACCTACTGCTACCCCTACCGCAACCTGCGCGACGGTGTCGCCCGACTGGGTGGCCCCTGGCGACACTGTGACCAAGCGGATGTGAACCTCAACTACCCCGGCACACTGAGGGATGCTGACGGCGACCGCTACGCCCACGTCTACCCCGAACCCATGCTGCTGGAGCCCCACCCCACCACCGGCAAATCGGTCTACACCCTGCTCTGCGAGCAGTTATCCTCATAAGCCCCCCCTACAGAGCCGCTGTACATTCGTCATCAGCGCATCCCCCGTCTCCGGCGAGCAAGCAGTCCCGACAGAGCCAGCAGGCTCAGCGTAGCGGATGCAGGCTCCGGCACATTGGCAACCCCTTCCAGATACACAACCTTATTAGCAGCATCATAGACCAGAGTCGTAGCATCTGTAATCCGGGCACCACCGAAATAATCTGCCGCCGACAGCGTGTACACCACTCCATCTGTCGATTTGGCCGTGATACCATCGCTGATGAAGTTGACCGTACTCACATCGCTGAACAACACCACCTGTGCATTCGGGTCATAGTCTGCACTCAGCGTCAGATTCAGTTCTATTCTCTCAGCTGTCGAGACAGAAGTCACCGCCAGCGTCAATTCACCGCTGCTCATCGCGAGATGAGCTCCTTGCATATCCAGGACAGCCCCCTCGGAGAGCGTCAGCAAATCGGCGTCTATCTGCCCACCGGCCAACAAATTGTATGCACGGCTCGCATCATACCCCGTGTTTCTCGTGGTATCCAGAGTGAACAGCGCCGACTCCTCAATCGCGACACTGTTGGTCGTCACACCCCGTACCGTCAATCCGGCGGCATCGGCAATCACCACGTTCCCGGCACGAAGCAAGGCCGACTTCAGCACCCCATCCGTCACACCACCCTCCAGCACCAGCTGCGCCGTCTTGTTAACCGTCACATCGTATCCGAGTGCATTCACCTCGGCATTTGCCACCTTCAGCACAGCCTTGCTTTCCGATGCCACATTGATGGCGTGTGTTTTCAGCACCGCGCTATCCTCCACGCGAAGCGTGCCTCCGTACAGGTTGACAGTATTGAGCAGTTCGCTCGTGCGTGAAGCAGCGATTTCCGCTGCTGTCCCGTTCGTGCCACCTTTTATTTTCTTCAGGTGGCTTCCCGTCAATTTGCCACTGAAAACAATATCACCCGTAGCCTTCTGCGTGACGTCATCAGCATCCTTGTACTCAGCATTCAGGCTCACCGCTGCATTGGCGTAGTTTCCCATGTACACGGAGTCATAGAAAGTAATGTGACCTCCGGCTTCGGCAGCAAGCTCCAGCGTATCATCTGCAGCATCCGGAGCCATGTAAATACTGCGAAGCCGGTATGTGTAAGCTTCATTTCCCAGCCTCGTCGACTCATAATTACCCTCAAAAGTAACGGCCTGATTACCGATGATACGAACACTGTTCTGAGCATAAATCGCACCACCCTGAGCTACGGAACCGGCGGTGACGTTCTCATAGGTCGTACTTCCGCTAACGGCGGCTCGGGCATACGCTTCTACATGGTTAGAGGAGAAGGAAACAGTATCGTTATTCCGAATACTCAAATCTCCTTTCGCATAGATGGCACCGCCATACGCACCACTCTGAGCTTCTGCTCTGTTGGGTTTTGTATTGCCGGCATGAGCCTCAGCCACGGCATAATTGCTACTGATACTGATATCACTATTGGCATCCAGACAGATACGGCCATCGGCAAACATCGCGCCGCCCCTACCGGTGGACATTGCTCTTAATGTTCCTGATACGTTGCTATAAACCTTGGAAGCATTATCAGCGATTGTTATTTCACCGCCGATATTTCCGCAAACCATTATTTCTCCGGTTGAATACACAGCACCGCCGGATGCAGACATAGAGGCTCCCTCACTCACCGAGTCCACCGTTGTTGCGCTTGCCCTATTCCCGGAGAAAGACAACTCCTCATTATTTGTTATAGAAACGGATTGGCTGTATACAGCTCCTCCCTGAGCGTAACCGCCTGCTCCGGCATTCCCCTTAGCCTGAGCAAAAGCCTCATTGTCATCGCATCTGACCTGATTATTGTTTTGCAGGTGAAACTGCTCCGAAAAAACGGCACCTCCATAAGCTGAGGCAGAGGAATACATGCCAAGGACAGGCTCCGGTTTCGCCAACGCTTTGTTTGATGCTAACTCTACCAAAACATTATTTACCGCAGCAAAATCAGCATTATACAATACAGAACCATGCGAAATCCACACCGTGTACCAATTATCCCCACTTCCTTGATAACGCCCACTTCCGGAATGCTCATTCGAACTGATTTCGACCGTACCCAATCCATCAATACGGCAGGATGTATCCAGAAAAACCTGCCCCCCCTCGCTGATGCTCAAATCGTAAGGCGCAGCTTCATTCGAACCTGATGTAAAAGTAAAAGAGCCTCCGCTTATCAGCGGCGTACCTGCTGTCCACTCTGCATACGAATCCGGGGTATACGCCAAACTCTTTTCGACAACGAACCGCACATTATCTGAAATCTCCCGGTAATCCGATAAATCAGAAACAACGGAAAGATACACCGTTGCATCAAACTCCCCTGCCCCGAATGTCGGCAAAACCATCGCACTGAGAGATAAGCTGCACCACACAGAAAAGCATAACTTCATGGCACGGACTATACATCATTGTGGGTGCTGGAGTCAATGTTATTTTGCTCCAAATCTTTGATTTTCTGCAAGATGGTTTATTCGATAGGTTGGGAGCATTCGCTCTGAAAAGGAGAAAATACGACTTGAAAATGCAGTGATTCATCTCACAATAAGTCAGTAATCCAGGATACAGCACCCACAATGAATACGGCAAACAAGATACTGAAAGAGACAGGGCTCAGGGCAGAAGATGCGGCACGGTTGGCATTGGAATGTCGAGAAGCGTTAGGAGACTTAGCATCAGGCAAGAACCGTGCAGCTCTCATCCTGCTGCTGAGGCGAGCAATGCAGGAAGGAGCGCGGGTGGTGAGGAATGCAGAGCAGACGGTGACGCTGGAGGAAGCAGCCTGGGCCAGTGTGGAAGCGAGGCGACATTTGCGGCCGACCACACGGCGGGATCTGCGGCATTTTGTGCGAAGAATTCTGCGGGTGGAGGGAGCCGCGAAGTACCCACTGCGGGAGATGCGGACGGATGATTGCCGACGGATTCTGGCAGCAGCATTCGGAAGCAGTCAGAGCAGTTATGAGAAAGGCCGAACGATACTGCACAGCATCTTTACCTACGGTATACAGCGGGAATGGTGCGATGCGAATCCGGTGAGCCGTATCGAGACCCCGAGAGTGAAAGAACAGGCGATACTCCCACTGACTCTGCCGGAGGTAGAGCAGCTGCTGGCGACGGCGCAGATGCCGGAGTTCCGCGACATGCGTTTCTCCCTGAGGCTGATGCTGTATTCCGGGGTGCGCCCGGCAGAGGTAGAGCGAGTGCAGCCTGAAGATATCCTGCGCCGGGAGCAACAACTCATCATTCGCCCCCGCACGAGCAAGACAGGAGGCGGTCGGATGGTGCCTCTACGGCATACCGCTGAGCTGAAAGCAGAGGATTACCGCATACCGCGCAACTGGCAGCGACGGTGGAAAGCGCTACGCCGAGCCGCAGGCTTTCGGCACTGGGTACCGGATGTCTGCCGCCACACCTTTGCAACCTATCACGCCGCGCACTACCGTAATCTGCCGGCACTGCAGCTGGAGATGGGACACCGGGACAGCACGCTGCTGCGTACCCGCTACACCACCCCCATGACAGACAGGGTAGCTCGCCAATTCTGGGGTATCAATAAATCAGAGAGTCCGATGAAACCATGAAACAAACTGCTCGGCGATGAACTGACCGCAGAAAACGCACGACAAGACTGGTGCGTTGCAAAGAAAAAGAACATAAGTCAACCACAATCACGTCATAGTCCATATGAACAACTGTGACAAAGGGAATTATTTGGCACCTGCCGCTTTTAATAGTTGCACAACTTCGTCGTGTCCTTTATTTTGAGCCATTTGTAAGGCACTTAATCCTTTTCTATTAACTTTATTGACCTTTATCCCAGGAACTTTCAGCAACAATTGGACGATTTCCTTATTCCCTTTAATTGCAGCTCTCTGTAGTGCTGTTAACTGAGAATCATCAACTTTATTTACATCTATCCCCGGGAATTCAAGCAGGAGTTTTACAATGGGAAGATTACCTCGCCCCGCAGCTATTGCCAGCGCAGCCCCCTTATTGATGTCTATTCCCTCCACGGAAAGGAGCAGTTTCACAATTCCGATATTCTCTGCATTACACGCCGTCCACAAGGGATTACCGGCATTGACATCCGCTCCCGAAGATATCAATTTTTGTACGATATCGTCATGTCCTGCTGATACGGCATAGCATAGTGGCGTTTCCTTATCCCTGCGTATGTTTACATTGATGCCGGGAACGGACAGCAAGATGTCAACCAGTTCTGTTATTCCGAGAGCGCATGCGTTATGCAGTGCGCTAACACCTGCTCCCCGTTCATCGGAAGGCATATAATTGACATCCTTTCCTGCAATGATATCGTTAAGCGTTCGCTGTAATTCGCTTTTACATGAGCCAAGCCACACGTCCCCGGGCAACAGGGAATCCAGCTGCTCAGCATGTTTTTTTAGTTTTACTTTCACTTCATCGGAAATCCCGGTTCCCTTTTGGGGTGAAGAGGATGTTTTTTGGGGCACTCCGTTTTTTGCCGTTCGAATGAGCTCTCTAATTTTACCCTCCTGGTCATGACCGATGCATGCTTCTACAGATGCTCCCTTTGCTGTGCGCAATGAACAGTCTGCACCATGCTCCACCAGCCATTTGACAATATCATAATGTCCTAACCCGCAGGCATTGTGCAAAGCCGTTGTACCGTTAGCATTTTCCAGTTTTGTATTGACTGATTCCCCCGCTGCAATACGCGGAAGAATGTCCATCAAGCGCTTTTGGTAGAGTTTGAGAGTCGCATCGTTGTATTCCGTTTGCTTGAGCTTATCAATGAGCGTAGTCAGCGAATCGGAATCCGGCTCAGCAGACTCTTGCGTGTCTTCAGCCTCAGAAACCGACGAATCGGTGTTTTCCTGTGAGGATACCTCCTCGTTTTGTTCGAGCTTTTTGCGTTTTGCCGCTTTTAACAACTCGGCAATCTCCGGATACTTTCGAGCGGTTTCGGAATCTATGCGTATATCGGTATCAATTTCAGGTCTTTCGAGCAATAGCTTCACAATCTCTGTATGTCCACCTCTAGCAGCTGCGGCCAGAGGGGCCTCCTTAGATACATCCGCCCCGGCTGCAATTAACATCTGCACAATCTCTGTATGCCCTTTTTCAGCAGCTTTTACCAGAGGGGTCCCCTTAGATACATCCGCCCCGGCTGCAATTAACATCTGCACAATCTCTGTATGCCCTTCTCCGGCTGCACACTCAAGTGCATTGAACTCGCTCCACATATACACAGACCCAAAAGGCCCAGATTTGGAGGACAATGCAGATCCGGAAGCAATGAAAGCAATTATTGCCTCTTTGGGGAAGTGCTTCGAAGGCTCCAGACTCCAGCAAAAGTATATGCTCGATACATAAGCGTAATCACTAAGGGCAACGTTACCCTCTTTAAACATTTTGTAATTGTACAAGAATTCTTTTGAAATTTTTCCTTTACTATCATCAACTTTACCGGAGAAAATATTCTCCGTAGTTGCGTACTCGTCAATAATCTCGCACTTCTGCAGCATCTCAACAGCTTCATCCAGGGATATCAACTTAGTATCACCAAGAGCTTTCTGCATCTTGATGGCTTGTTCATCCCCCAACAGAGCCAATACCGCCGAGGAGGCTTTCCGTTTCGCTATCGAGAGAGCGGATTGCGCTATACCTGCATCATCTTTCGTTGTCACCTTGGGATCAGCCCCGGCATCCAGCAGCAGCTTGACTATCTCAAGATTATTCTTACCCACCGCTGCCATGAGCGGGGTATAGGCAGTAAATTCCTGTACTGCATCCAACGGAGCGCCTGCATCCAGCAGCATTTTCAGTCTCTCCGTCTGTCCGTCGTCAATGCAGCGGAAGAGCTTATCTGCCAGCTTGTTCGGGGTAGCCTTGGCTCCGGCTTTGATGAGGATTCCGGCCATCTCTGCATCATTGTCGCGCCCATCCTGCAGAACCATATCCAGCACGGTCACTTTCTCTCCCCCCAGTTCCGCACGGGTGGCGTTTACATTTCCTCCCAGTTCAATGAGCAGATTGAGCATCTTTGTGTTCCCTTTGTCTGCGGCTGCCATCAGAGCAGTATAATCCGTAGCCGATTTCTGCACCTCCAGACTCATTCCATGGCGAACAAGAGCCCGGAGAAGGTCTTCTTTTTCTTCCAGCGCAGCCTGAACAACATGAGGCTGCTCCATCTCCAGGAATTCCGTCTTCTTTGCTCCGGCTGAGGCCAGATAATCCAGCATGGCGATGTCTCCCATCTTCACCGCGAGATTCCACGGAGTCTCCCCAAACGCACCGATTTTTGACTTGGCATTCACATCTGCGCCCAACTCCACCAAGGCGCTGACTACCTCCACGGGAACCATGAATCCCTTGGAATCTGCTACAGTGAGCAGGTTGGCAATATAGGGGAGCGCATTCAGCTCTGCATCACCATTCAGGTAAGCTTCCACCTGTTTGCAAAACAAACCCTCGTACATATTCGAAGCGTCTCGGGGAGACTTTGCCAGTTTACCCTGTTCATAAAGAGCTTCCAGCGGATTCGGTCTTGCGAAAACAAAATTGATGAGAACAATCAACCCGACTACCGCTGCGATACCGCCGCTCAGAATAGCAGCAGTTCTGCCGGGTCTCCGCAACAGGGTAGCAGCTTTGCCAGCAATAGCTGCCACAAACGGCGGCATCTTTTCATCCTCACCGGCCAGCCCATCGGCCTCAGAGCCATACTTATTGGCAGGTGCGGAGGGTTGGATGAAGAAATACAGCAAAATCAATGCACCCACGCCCGGAATGAGCCCCAACAGCAGAAGTCTCCAATCTCTACCCGTATCGTGCAGACGCCGCACGCAGAGAGAAAGTCCCGGAAGCAACATGAACAAACCGTATACCATTACCAGAATGCTGCACGCCAGCTGGGGAAGCAGGATTGCGGTCTCTGTATACAAGCACAAAACCGTTGCCACTACATTCAGTAGTGAAACCGACATCACCACGATGAAGTTGCCCAAAGCCAGATACCAGAATTCGGGGCGGGAAGCACGGCCATCGAATTTAGTGTACCGTTGCAGGCAGGATTTAAAAGCAGTCTTGATTCCCCATTTACCCGGAACACCGGAAGGAGACGGTGACTGAGACACGGAAGGTTCCGGAGCAGCCTTCTCTGGTTCGGATATCGCGTCCCCTTTCGCCGCTTCTTTTTCTGCTTTTTGCTCCGGCTTAGCTTCTGCCGCTTTTTGAGAAGCCAGAGCAGCAGCTACGGCAGCCGCCACGATTTTTTCCATCTCCGGCGTGAGATGAGGCGCGGCAGTCTCACCCGTATCCTTTGTACGCGTATCCATATTCGTTATTTTTCTGAAATTAGAGGTCGCCCAGGTTCTTCACCTGCTCAGACTATACATCATTGAGAGTGCTGTATCTTGGATTACTGACTTATTGTGAGATGAATCACTGCATTTTCAAGGCGTATTTTCTCCTTTTCAGAGCGGGTGTTCCCGATCTGTCGAAGGAAATATCTTGCAGAAAATCAAAGATTTGGAGCAAAATAACATTGACTCCAGCACTCTCAATGAATACGGCAAACAAGATACTGAAAGAGACAGGGCTCAGGGCAGAAGATGCGGCACGGAAGATTGCCGCCGGATTCCGGCAACAGCATTCGGAAGCGGTCAGAGCAGTTATGAAAAAGGCCGAACGATACTGCACAGCATCTTTACCTACGGTATACAGCGAGAGTAACAGCTTATCATTCGCCCACGCACGACAAGACTGGTGCAATGCAAAGAAAAAATGTTTTTTGCGGTGAGGGAACAAATCGGCATCATAGTCTGAGGATATGAAAATGTTTTCAGACACAGAAACGACGGAATTATTCGGAGCAGCAGACATGGCGCAACCTCTGCCATCAGAAAGCATACCGGAGCGGGCGATGCGCCCGGCGGATGCCATGGAGCTGATTCGCGAGGAGCTGATGCTGGACGGCAACGCCAGGCAGAATCTGGCGACTTTCTGCCAGACCTGGGATGACCCGCAGGTGCGGCGGCTCATGGATCTCTGCATCAGCAAAAACATGATTGATAAGGATGAGTACCCGCAATGCGCCGAAATCGAGCAGCGCTGCGTGCGTATGCTGGCCGCGCTGTGGCACGCGCCGAAACCGGCCGAGAGCATCGGCTGCTCCACCATCGGCTCCAGCGAAGCCTGTATGCTGGGTGGACTGGCGGCACTGCACCGCTGGCGCGCGCGCCGCAAGGCGGCCGGCAAGCCCTGTGACCGCCCGAATCTGGTCTGCGGGCCGGTGCAGATCTGCTGGCACAAGTTCTGCCGCTACTGGGACGTCGAGATGCGCGAGGTTCCCATGGCCGAGGGGCGCTACTGCATGACCCCGGAAGAGATGCTCAAGAGGGTGGATGAGAACACTATCTGTGTCGTCCCCACCTTCGGCGTCACCTATACCGGACTATTCGAGTACCCGGAGGCCATCTGCCACGCCCTTGACAAGCTGGCCTCCGCGGGGGGGCCGGATATCGACGTCCACGTAGACGGCGCCAGTGGCGGATTCCTGGCACCGTTCTGCGCACCCAATATCAAGTTTGACTTCCGGCTCAGTCGCATCAAGTCCATCAGCTCCAGCGGCCACAAGTATGGTCTGGCTCCTCTGGGCTGCGGCTGGGTTGTCTGGCGACACAAAGACGACATGCCCGCCGAACTCTGTTTTGCCGTCAACTACCTGGGGGGCAGTGTACCCACCATCGCGCTGAACTTTTCACGCCCGGCGGGTCAGGTCATTGCCCAGTATTTCAATTTTGTACGGCTGGGGATGCAGGGCTACCGCCGCGTCCACGAAGCCGCCTATAATGTGGCCGCCTATCTGGCGACAGAAATCGCCAAGCTGGGTGAGTTCGAGTTCCTCTGCACCGGCAGCGTCAAGGAGGGCATACCGGCCGTCTGTTTCCGGCTGAAGCCCGGCTACAGCCCGGGGTATAATCTCTATGAACTCTCCGACCGCCTGCGCACCCGCGGCTGGCTGGTACCGGCCTTCAGTCTGCCCCGCCCGATTGACCACATCATCGTGATGCGTATCATGGTTCGCCGGGGCTTCACCATGGATATGGCCGCACTCCTGCTGCAGGACATCATCCGCAGTATCCATTTTCTGGCGCACCACTCACCGGCACAGCACCTCGAAGAGCATGAAGCCATGAGCTTCAAACATACCTGATGCCTCGCGGCCCGAGAGCCGTGCGCCGGACTGCCGAGCCGGGAGCAGGGAATACGGTCTTCTCCCTGCATCCCCGGCCACGCAGCGTCCCCCCGCAGATTTGGCTATCAGAGCTCGTCTCTGTGCCGGATTCTGCGAGGGGTCAATCGTCGGGACGGCGACTCCGGCAGCAGTTCGCGTCGGCACAATTCCATCGCCCGCTTAGGCTCGTAGGGGTATGCCTCCAGATACGCATACACCTGCTCGCGAACTGCCAGCGCAGCAGCCAGTGCTTCCGCCTCTCCGCCATACTCCAGGTCCGAGAAGTAACGGACAAAATTCACATGGTGCCTGCACACCGCCAGCCGCCAACCCTGAAAAGAAGCCGTTTTATAGGTAAAACGCGTTATATTTCTGATGGAATTTCTGCGTTTGCTCATGTTGTCTCCGCCATATTCTGTCGCCGACAAGTATATACCGACACTTCTTTTTTACAAGAACAAACAGCGCATTATTATCTGACTTACAACATTTTGCACTTACGGACAATCTATCCGCAAGCAAAACATCGGCGTCATTCCTCAGTCTGAGCACCACTCAGCCAGTTGCGTGGGGAACAGACACTCGCGGCATATATTGACGGCACAGAAATCAGCCTCAATCTGCAGCAGAGCCTGCTGCACATAGTGTCTGGAGAGTATTTTATTCAGCTCAGGTCGATTACCGAAGAGCGCATCAGCCGTACGAAGGACGGCTGAAGGAGCCTTCCCGGCAGGAAGAGACAGATAGGTTTGCCAGGCAAAATCGCTATCATCGCATGTATAGACAAAGTTGACCAGAAAATCATCCACCCGGCGGTCTCCTATCAGCGACATCGGCTGACGCAGCGCGGCAGACGACATCGTACAGTGCGAATCCCAGAACGGATGCGAAAGCGACGTGAGGAGCTCACGCAGTCGCGTGGCAGAAGCAGCATTCAACAGCGGAGCAATCGAGCGCCAGCGACGCGCCGACAGAGCCAGAGCCGCCACGCGCCGGTGCGGGTGATTCAGGGGACGCACCGGCGCCATCACCCAGGGAATCCGGTGTTCATGGCTGAGCTCATACTGCTCGCGCAGTTCCCACCAGACATCCCAGACAGAGCGATGGTATGCGCGGGCTTCCTCTGAACAGCGAGTCGGCAATACCGGCATGAGGAAGCCGGCGGTTCCCAGCAGAATCGCCTCAGCACGGGCGCCCAGCTCCTTGAGCGGAGCTCTTCTTACCAGCATCTGCATCGCATTCTTATTAGCAGAGTAGCCCAGAGTCTCGGCCCAGGCCTCAAACCACGCCTGGTGCTCACCCAGTGCTTCAATCTTGCGGCGAAAGTGCGCACGCTTGCGCTCCGTACGGTGCGCTGCCGCACACCGAAACAACGAATCCAGCGCAGCAGGCGAAAACCCGGCAAGCGGAGCCCGACAGCGAGGAACCTCGCTGCGGCAGGGGGGCGACGGCATGCCCAGCGCACGCCGCCACACCTCCGGAGCCAGGTACAACACCGGTACCTCGATGTGTGCCGCATTGCGCGTGTACCATCCCTCACCCGGCGGGGTGAGAACCACGTGAAGAACAACCTGATTGTAGGCGGGGTTGGCCCCGTGTCCGTGGTGTTCCCAATCCTGAGGTGCTGGGTCAATCTCGATATCACCCCGGCGGCGTACGCCGTCTATCTCGATTTCAGCCCGCAGGAAATCCGGGCCGGCACTGCGATTCCACATCCCCGGATCGAGGATACGAACCGTACCATGCCGATGAGTCAAGCCCTCATTGCCCAGCAGTCCGGCAGCCCAGCACGCCTGAATCTGCATCTCTGAGGGGGCGGTCGATTCCGCAGCCAGCGACTCCGCAGCCACACCGGAATAAACCCCGGCAAGCAAACGTTCGTAGGCAGTAGCCAGGCAACGACGGCTCCCGGACGACATGGCGATTATCAATCAGCCTGCTCCGTCTGGCGCATGAGGTCTTCCTCCAGCGTCTCGCAGACGTAGCCGAATGTCTCGTTGTTCTTAAGACTCATGGAACGCAGCGTATTATGAGCCTCCAGCACATGGCGGGTACGCTCCAGTTCCGAGAGATTCTCCATACCGGAGTTCTGCGCTGCGGCACTACTGCCAATCACGCTTCGACGCGTCTCAACATCCGGCTCCCAGAATGCGCCCATAGGGTCGATATCCATCAGCATATCCAGTCCTAGGCTTTCCATCGCTGCGCGGGTGCGGGGAGTGGGAGAGGCCACCTGGATACCGCCGCCGGCAGCCATACACTTGCGTGCCAGCCCGGCCAGAGTGCCCATGAACGTGGAATCAACCCCCGGACAAAGCTCCAGATCCACCACAATCACCTTCCCTCCGGCGGATAGATATTGGTCACCAACTGATTTCAGGACAGGGCTGTTGACGAAGCAACCGCGACCCTCGCAGCGAATCCAGAGGCAGTCGTCGAACTGATGGTGGGTTAAGGAAATGTCAGTCATGGCTAGCGTATACCATTCTAGCGATTCACTCAGGAATAGCAAGAAAAAACGCAGCCGGGCGTGAAGAAAAATCACCGCCGGACACGACGGCGGGCGGACTCAATCCTTCCGGTCGTCTCCGCTCTTGAAAAATCCCCAATCTGCCACACTGGGGAAAGAGGGCAGCTCGACCGTCCCCATCTTGGCGCGAAGCATGAACCAGAGCTTGCGGAAGTTATTAACACTGTACCGCCGCTCAAAGACACGATACTCATCATCCTGCATTTTCTCCAGGATGGTGTGGTAGATAAGCTTCATCGCCTGTGCCGGTATCAGGGCATTGCGGTCTTCAACGGAAAGCGCCTGATAGAGCTCCTCCGACTCGCAGAAGAACTTCTCTGCCAGCGCGGCTTCGTAGGTCAGCAGCAAGCGCATATTGTAGTTGTATCGCTGCTGCCGAATATCCTCACAGCTCACACCGAAGAGCTTCATATCCTCGGACGGCAGGTAGAAACGATTATACTTGCGGCAATCCTCCGCAATATCGCGGAGGATATTGACCAACTGCAGCGCATATCCCAGAGCAATGGCGTAGTTCCTTGCCGCCGGAGACGCCCCCATCACCGTCGCGCTGGTAATCCCCACACAGGCGGCCACCTTATAGGCATACGCCAGCAACTCCTCGCGAGTGCGTGGCTGTACCGGGGCGATATCACCACGGCAGCCGGCGATAAGCTCCAGCATGGGCTCCGTATCCAACTGCAACTCCTGCACCATGTGGTGCACCTCATGCTCGATACCCGGCATCGGCTCAACCTTATTCGTAACGATATCGGCCCAGCGATCCAGCGCAGCATGGCGCTCTTCCGGAGTCATCCCCGGCTCGTCCACGATATCATCCACGATGCGGCAGAAGGCATAGAACTGCGCCATGTGGATACGGGTTTGCTCCGGCAGATCCATCAGGGTGAATGCCAGATTCGATTTTGCGTTGCGAGTGATGGTATCGGATTCCGCCATGGCGATTGATGATAGGAAAAATGAGTTATTCGATCAGACCCCAGTGCGCCGTAAAGGGCCAGAGGGCAAACGAGGCAGGGCCGACGAGGTTGAACTGGCGCACCGGTCCCCAGTAGCGGGAATCCAGTGAATTAGTCGTGTTATCCCCCAGCGCGGCATATTCGCGCAGGATGGCTGTACGCGGGTTCCGCAGAGCCATCGGCGTGAGGTCTGTCAGCCACGCTTCCGGGTGCAGGCGGGACGAAAGCTGCTGATAGCCCTCCCTGTTGTAGGGTTTCTCACCGGCGGCCACCCGGGCAATGGTGTGCTCCTCTGCCGGAGCTCCGTTGACCAGCAGCCGGGGAGAGCTGACATACAGCGCATCCCCGGGCAGCCCACACAAACGCTTGATATAGTGTGTCGCCTCACTCTGGTCAGAAAGCCCTGCCTCTATGGCACCGGTCATTCTGACATCGATTCCGCGCGTATCGAACACGAAGGTCTCGCCTCGACGCGGCTTGCGAAAATGATACGCGGCCCGATTCACAATCACCATATCGCCGGCATTGGCACGCGCGCGCACAATGGTCTCGCCGGGCTGATAGGGACTCAGGCGCACCCCGAGCAGGCTTTCCGTCAGCTTGCCCCGGTCTTTGAGGTACTGCAGGACAGCCCCCTTCGCAGAGGGGATACTGACCGTAGACCCATCATCGAAGGTAAGTACGGTCTCCGTGAACAGAATCCACTTGCGGTGCTCATCGATGGATATAATCCGCTTGCTCCTGTCAGCGACAGCCTCGACATAGGAGCTCCCCAGGGTCAGCATATCCCACACCCGGGTGGGAAGAGGCGGGAGCGCCTCCACATGCTCCACAATGATACCGTTGAGACTGGGTTGCATCGACCCCGTCGGGATGCGGAAGGGCTGGGCATAGTAGGTCCGGATACCCAGGAACACGACCATGATGATGAAGAAAGATTCGACGAGCTCCACAAATGCCCCCCGGGAGAAGCCACTCATGCCGGAACACTGCATATCAGCCAGCTTTGTCACCCTGACCGTCTCCTCGCGATTCCACGCAAGAAGAGCCGTCTCAAGCTCGGCCACCCGGGCATTGCATACCGCCAGTTCCTCGTCGGTCAGGCAATGGCGGCGCATATGGACATACCGCCGCACCGCCTGCAGCATCTCACACCCCTGACGCCGCCACTTGGGCAGGAACCAAGAAAAAGTGCAGTCAAGAAAACCGAACAATATCTTCTTCAGGAAAAGCATCATGTACGTTCCTCATTCTACACTATCGCCCCATAATGGAAAGCTCAAAATGCGCTATCCCGGCAAATAGGGGAAACAAAACACCTCACGACTTCACAACCGCCGCCGGTTCCGGAGCTTTTGCCGGCTCATCTTCACGCGACACCTCCAGTCCGCACAGTATCAGCCCCAGCATCACCGCACCCGCTGCGATACGATACCAGCCAAAGAGCGAGAGGCTGTGTCGATTGAGATAACCGACCATCCAGCGTACGGCTATCACCGAGCTGAACCAGGCCATCACCGAACCGGCGATAATCGGTCCCCAACCAATGCTCGCCACCATATCACCGCCATATTTGTAGGCATCATGCACCGTTGCTGCGCCCAGCGTGATAAGCCCCAGCAGGAAACTGAACTCCACAGCAGCGGCCACACTCAGGCCGACCGTCAGGCCGCCCAGCATCGTCATCAGGCTCCGACTGGTACCGGGTATCATGGCGATACACTGCATCAGCCCCACTACCAGCGCGCCTCGCCAGGTAAGCTGCGAAAGCTCCTTGCCCATCCCGGCATGATTCCGGCGCTGGCGCACATACAGCAGGATAACCACACCGCCGACCACCCACATCACCATCACAGTCGTGGCATTGAACAGGTAGCCCTTGATGTAATCCGAACAGATGACACCGATGACCGCCGCCGGGATGAAGCCCAGCAGCATATTCCACATCATCCGCAGCCCTGCCGGGTTCTGCCCCACAGACTGCGACATCCGGCGGGCGCGTCCCCAGTACCGCCCCAGCAGCGCAAGCACTCCGCCTGCCAGGCCGTGCACCATCTCGCGCACGCGCCTGAAGTATAACCCGAGCACCGCCAGAATGGCGCCGCCCTGTATGCAGATTTCAAAAGCATGCATAGCATCGGATTCCGGCAACCCCAGCAGATACTGCGCAATAATCAGGTGACCGGTAGAGCTGACAGGCAGATACTCGGTCAACCCCTCCACCAGGCCGAGAATAAGAGACTCCAGAATCGTCATACGCCAAAACAAGTACCCTATTTCCCCCAAAAGGTCAATATAAAAAGAAAAAATGTACGCCAGCCCGCGGGAAAGCTGAAAAAAAGGGTTGAAGAGAAGCAAAAAAAGTGCTATCTATGATGTCGGTATTCTGCACACTCTGTATCTGCGTGTCTATGAAAAAGATTTCCGTTAAGTTCCGCAAAGGGTTCACTCTGGTAGAACTCATGGTGGTGATTGCCATCATGGGCATTCTCATGACGATGGCCGCAGGCGTGCTGAGAGACGCCGGCAAGGGGCGCGGCGTCGAGGCCGGCATCGAAACGCTCGAAACGCTGGTTCGTGAAGCGCGTGCCACAGCACAGGGGAATGACACCTACACCCGCATTGTCATTGTCAACGATCCCCGCGACACCTCGACAGACTCCCGCCACCTGCGATTCATCACCGTACAGATGCTCCGCAAGGAGGGCACGCAGTACGATGGCACCGATGTGCGCAAAGAGGGCCGCTGGGTTTCCACCTCTGCCGGTGTGCTACTGCCTCCCGGCGTCTACTTCAGTCCTTTCTACAGCAAGCCGCTGGAATGGGCCGAAGGCGCCTCCGGCTCCATGATTGGCCAGGGATCCGCCCGACTTACCGGCCGCGGCACATCGCGCGTGTACTTTGTCGAGTTCGATGAGAAAGGGCGCTTCGTAGCCCCCATGGCAGACCCGCTCACACCGACCCGTCCCCAGCGTCTCGTCATCATCAACGGTCGCCCCGGCAAGGGCCGCAACGCCCATGACGGCATCGTACCCACCGAGCTGGATTCCCAGAAACGCCCGGTCGGCGCCAAAGGAATCGTCCTCTGGCCGGGCGGCGAGACCAGCCTGCTGCGCACGATAGACCAGACCATCAACCGCTGATAAGCCACACCTGCATCTTTTTCTCTTCCCTTTTTCTATGAAACAGCGTCCTGCGAATCGCCGTCTGCGCGGCTTCACCCTCATGGAGACCCTGCTCGCCATCGGGCTGGTGGGTATTCTTCTTTCTATCTTCCTCACTGTTTTTGTGCCGGCTCGCAGCATGGTACGCCAGGCGCTTACCCGCCAGGAGGCCGAGCGCATCTCCGGTATCCTCCGGGCTGAGATGTCCTTCCTGCGTCCTGACGAGCAAGCATCAGCCGGCACCACGGCGGCCTCCGACGGTCAGTTCCTGAGTCCGTTCGACAAGGCCTTCTTCTGGATGCAGCACTCGCGCACCCCCTCCAACGCCATCGTCATCTTCTCCTACCGAGCCGACACGACCAAATCGATGCGGGCAGACGGCACCTATCCCCCCGTACCGGCCTCGCGCAACATCCCCGGCCAGGGCAACCAGCTCATCACCCTGGCCTGCCCGCTCAACGACTCACTGCACAAGGATGACATCAAGGATGCGGTCGGCCCGGTCTTCCTCGTCAAGATGACCCAGATTGTGGATGCCGGCGGCGGTAAGTACCAGCTCGCGGGGCAACCCGGTTCCATCAGCGGCGCCACCTCTCCTGACAAGTACGTGTCAGAAGACGGCGAGAAGAATCCCTGGGGCGGCGTTGTCATCTATCGGGCAGACTTCTACCACATGTCGCCGCCCAACCCGGCGCGCTACAAGGGCAAATCCTGGAAGCGACTCGGGCGACCGATGTTCTCTGTCAACATGTCCTTCCGCCGATAATCCCCCTGTTCTCAACTCGTTTCCTCTCATACCATGAACGTCAGCAAGAAGATTTTACGCGGCGGTTTCACGCTTATCGAACTCATCGTTGCCATGGCCATCACGGCCATCCTCGTCTACATCATCGGACAGCTTACGCAGCAGGGTGTTGCCCTCTGGAACAGCGTCCGCCAGGATGTGAGCACCAGCTCTTACTCCCGCTCTGCCCTGCAGGTCATCAGCCATGACCTCGAGGCGTTCCAGATGCGCAGCAACAACAAATACCAGTGGTTCCACGCCAAGGCCGACAAGACACCGGACAACGCACCGAAAGGGCTCAAGATTCCGCGCTCCGCGCAGTGCGTCTTCTTCGCCTGTGCGCCGGATCGCAATCCGTCGGTGAGCTCTTCCTCCTCGCTTCGGGGCAACTATCGCGAGGCTCGTTCTCACAATCAGGAGACACAGGGTGATGTCAACACCATCTCCTACCGCCTGATGTACCGCGACCAGATTCTCAACCTCCCCGCCAGCAGCAACAGAGACGACACCAGCAGCTTCCCCCTCTTCGCGCTGTATCGTCAGGTGATTCCGCCGCGCGAAACCTTCGAGCATCTTCTGGGCAAGGATAACCTGGAGCAGGCCTACGCCGGCTATGAGATGAAGGAAACGGAGAACTTCCTCTGCGAAAACATCGTTGAGATGAACATCATGTTCACCATCCAGTACACCGACAACTCGGCAGATGCCAAGAAAGGACGCGCGGAATACAAGAGCGTCACGGTACCGGTAGTGGCCTCCTACAGCCGAGGCAGCGTCGTTTCCGTATACGGTGATCGCATCGAGGTGGACGGCACTACCTACAACAATGCGCGTATCGTTTCCGCCAATGTCAGCATCACCGTTCTGACAGAAGAAGGCATGGCTCTCATCAACCAGATTCGTCTGGGACGTCGTCGTGCGCCCAAGGCGGCTGACTTCTTTGCGAAGTACACGCGTTCGTTCTCCCGCCTGGTGGCATTGCCCCAGCCCATCTGATATCGGCTATGTTCACTCAGCCGGAAGTCCCCGCAACTGGGCTGCCCCGGACAATCCATCTGTGGGTAGACCCCATCCCCCGGAGCGGTTACCGGAACATGGCAGCGGATGAGCTGCTGGTGAAGCGTCCGGAGTGCTGGCTGCGCATCTATGGCTGGGAGCTCCCGGCGGTGAGTTTCGGCTATTTTGACACAGCAGTCGAGGCTGCCTCCATCTTTCCCGGTGCGCAGGAGTATATCCGTCGCTGGACCGGTGGCGGCATCGTAGATCACCGCAAGGGCTATACCTACACCGTCACTCTGCCGGCGAGAGAGGGGCTGATGTATCCCACCGCAGAGCATCTCTATATCTGGATTCACAGCGCCCTCGCTACAGCCCTGAAAGACAGCGGGGTCGACTGCACCCTGCTGACGGAAGATGCGCCTGATGGGGGGAGAGCCTGCTGGGCCAGCCCGGTCAAGAGCGATATCGTCGATACACAGGGACACAAATTAGCCGGCGCCGGCCAGCGTCGCTACAAGGGCGCCGTCCTGCACCAGGGGCTGGTGCAGGAGTGCGAACCCGGCGAGGGCTGGACACAGCGTCTGGCGGCGGCTCTGGCTCCTGAAGTCGTCATCGTGGAGGGTGAAGAGCCCTACCCCGGCTTCCGCCAGGAACTGGAGCAACTCTGCCGTGAAAAATACGAAACCCCGGAGTGGAACGATGAATCCCGAGGTCGCAGAAAACCGACGCAGCGATAATTGATGATGCCCCATTTCAGAAATACGCAGCCCACCGGGCTGCGTATTTTCGTAGACGTACTGTCAAGCGGGGCTTATCATGGCTCCAGACGCGCAAGCGCCGAGAGGATAGCAGCCGGATAAAGAATATGCTCCTGTACCTGAATACGGGCATGGAGGGACTGCGGCGTGTCATCCGGCAGCACCGGTACATGAGCCTGCATGATGATTTCACCCGTATCCATACCGGCATCAACATAGTGAACCGTGCAGCCGCTTGTCGAAGCTCCGGCTTCCAGCGCCTGTTTCCAGGCTTCAACCCCCGGAAACGCCGGCAGCAGAGCCGGGTGGATATTGAGAATACGGTTGGGGAAAGCCCTCAGCAGCGGTTCCTTGACCAGACGCATGAATCCGGCCAGACACACCATATCAACCTCCAGGGATTTCAGCAGAGCCGCAACCTGCTCCTGGCACTCCAGAGGAAACTTATTCCTGAAGCCGCCGCAATCCATCACTTCAGCCCTGACGCCGCGACGGCGCGCGCGCTCCAGAATATAGGCATCGGCATGGTCGGAAAGGACGATGACAACCTCGGCATCCAGGCGGCCATCATCTATCGCGTTGAAAATAGACTGGCAATTGCTGCCCGAACCCGAACCGAGTACTGCAAGACGAAGACTCATAACAGAGCCAATCTACCCGATAGGCATTCATTTGTCAAATCGATTCTTTACGCCGCTGCGGCAAAGCGCGCAGCCGTTCATCTACGAACATGTCTTAAGCTTGACAGCTCAGGGTGATTTGGTAGAATAACGCCGTCATGTTCATTGCTGTCATTCTGGGCTATGCGCTCGCATCTGTCTTCGCCTTGTGCGGCATCTTCAACTGTGCTGCATACTGTATGGGGGGAGCACAGGGAGGCGATGCCTCATCATTTCTCAACGGCTTCACCACGGCCGCCATGCCGCTGCTGTATGCCGTCATTCTGCTCATACTCATCCAGATAGCCACCCAGCTGGAACGCATGGGTATCCAAACAGAGATTTCACTGCTGAAAGGCGCTGCGCCGAAAACGACGACCAGAGAGAAAGCCCCCAAGGCTCATGGTACCGCCTATGTTCCGAAGGCAGAAACACACACCCGGCGCTCGCATGACCAGCGCTATTTCGTGACCCACGCAGAGCAAGGCAGCGTTCCCGCCGCTGCTCCGGCTGCCACCGGCACTCAACAGACGCAGCAGGCCATGTCCCCTGCTCCCGAGCATCCCCATTCCCACCCCACCCCCCGGGATAACGAACAACAATTCTTCAGGACAAACTGATGGCACCTATGAGTCAGCCCGAACAGACACCGGGTATCATCTGCGCTGCGCTGGTAGAGCAATATACGGGTAAGGCCACTTCACCGGATATGCTGGTCCCCGTTGCCGCCGGAGCTTCCGGCCGCAGCATCATGCGCGCTCATGGTGTCCTGGCGATTCACTGGACGAGTGCTCGGGCTGACAACAACTCCTTCCTGCCGGCAGCGAAGGGACTGGCAGCAGGGGGCGTCAGGGTACCGCAGATTCTGGCTGAGCTCGCGCTGGGCAATGGCTGCGGCGCCTGCCTGGTCGAGGATCTGGGCACCGAGGATTTACTGGGGCTCAGGGATGCCCCGCCGCAGCGACGGATGGAAGCCTATCGCCAGGCACTGGATACCCTCCGCACCCTCAGCATCCTGACGCCGGACTGGGAATTACAGCCGGCCTTCGATGCGGCGATGTACCGCTGGGAGCAGGAATACTTCGCTGAGCACCTGCTGGGGCGTCATCTGGGCCGGGTACCCGCTGACTTCCTGAGCCGCCCGGCACTGCGTGAGATGGCTGAGTGGCTGGCCGCCCTGCCCCGTGTGCCGGTGCACCGTGACTGCCAGAGCCAGAACATCATGCTGCGTGACGGCAAGGCGTGGTTCATCGATTTTCAGGGGATGCGGTATGGCCGAAGCGAATACGACCTGGCTTCCCTGCTCTGCGACCCCTACATGGAACTCACCCCGGAGGAGCGAGCCTCCCTCATCAACTACTGGGAGCAGATTACCGGGGCACCTCTTGATGCGTCCATCTACTCAGCCTGTGCCATGCAGCGGCTGATGCAGGCACTGGGCGCCTTTGCCAACATCGGCTACAACATGAACAAAAGCTGGTACCTGCAGCAGATTCCCGCCGGCATATCCATCCTTCGCACCATCGCAGCCGCCACGCCGGCTCACTCACCCGCATACCCCGTCGCGCAATGTCTTCTTTCGAGCGTAAAATAAAGCCCCGTCTTAACATCTGGTGGCTTCTGGTGTGGGCAGCACTCATCGTAGCGGCCTGGTTCACGGTGCGAGCCCATATCAGGGACTACTGGTTCTACGACTACTGCAGCACCGCCGCCGGCGCACCGCCCCCCGCCGGTGAACACATCCAGCTGCTCTCGACCGGGCAGAAACCGCTCACCGTCCCGCTGACCATCGAACACCGCGAGCTTATCTGCCCGCAGGTCGGCATGGTCGAGCTCAATGATAAAGCCTGCGCGGCCAGCTTCGCCGCCCTTCCGCTGGGGCCTCAGGATTTCGCGGTTATCCTGCACAGGCTGGCTCAGGCCGGGGTATCCGACGTCGCCGTATCATCACCGCTTACCTGGCAGCAGGAGACCGGTGACATGTCGCGCGAGATGTTCTGCCGGGTGATGGCCTCGTTCCCCCATGCTGTCGCCGGTCTGAGAGGCCGTACCGCCGCCCAGCCGGACTTCACCCCGATGGAGCTCAGGAACTCAGCCATCCCGGCCGAGAATGTTCAGGGCGATGCCCGCGGGCTCCCCATTGCCAACCGCCCACTCCCCAACGGGCTGACTGCCACCCCTGATTCTCTCGCCGTCGTCTGGGCTCCGGACTGGCTGCAGGATGAGCCGCATACGCACAAGCCCTCTGCCATCGGCGACATGTCATTCCCCCTTCTCGTGAGATGGAACGGCGAGACGATTCCCACGCTGCCCTTCCGACTGGCTCTCATGCGCCTCGGACTCAGCCCTGCTGACGTGCAGGTACGCATCGGTGAAAGCATCACCTACGGTGGCATTACCCGCCCGCTTGATCGCCACGGAAGAACCCGCCTGAAAGAGGCCTCGGTGATTTCCCTGCCCCTCGATGAGATTGTCAGCGGCACGGGAATCAGGGAAAAACTGGGAGACAAGGCATGTATCGTACTGGAGCAACCGGCTCCCGGCCAGAATACCCCCCAGCGCCTGGAACGCCTGGCGCTGACCGTGTCTCAGCTGGCCGGCACAGAGAAGGTAAGCTACGAAAACAAAGAACGCATCGTGGGGAACCGTTATCTGGAGGAAGCTTCCCTGTTGAACGATTGGCAGGAATATGCCATCGCTATCAGTGCCCTGTTGCTGGCCTTGTACATCCTGCCGCGTTTCCACTGGATTCTGCGCTGGCCGCTGCTGTCGGCGATACCCTGCTGGCTGGTATACGAGGCATACAAGGCCTCGCACCAGGTCTGGGTTCCCCTGTCGGCGATGCTGATATGCTGGCTGATGTTCTTCATCGCATGCAGCGCGCTCAAACCCGTGCGCCGCGGGCTGTTCGACAAGGTACGCTAAGCCGCAGGTCGGTAATACAGCCTCCTGCCCGGACCATCGAGCCAGACCTCCAATTGCCTGAGGCTCTCCGTCCCGAGTATCACCATCGGCGAGTCACTGAACGATTCGCACACCGTCACATCGTGCAGCACCAGCCGGCCTATCCTCAGCGACGGCACCCGCACTACCTCGCGCACAAAATACCCACCGGCAGCAGGGCTCTCACCATGGAACCACCCCACCCTGGCCTCCGGCACCGTTCGCAGGAAATCCTCCCACCTGTTGCGGGGGATATACACCGCATGCGGCGCCCCGCTATCCAGCATACAACGCCCCACACCGGGCACCTCTATCATAGCCCGATTACCCGCTACCAGCTTCACGGCAGGCCAGTTCTTCACCTCCGGCGGCAGCTGTTCGGCAAACTCATGCCGCCCGGACGCGTAGTCCAGGTGCCAGATTTTCTCCCGGAGGACAGGCCAGCCGACAAGCCCATCTGTCGTGGCAAAGAACGAATGAACTATCGGACAATCCTGCCGCGTATCCCCACCATCCAGTCGAACATCCAGCTCTGACGGCTGAATAGGCTCACCCCACCGAATCCTGGCACCCATCTTACCGGCTGCCACCGGGAAAAGCACCGCCGGCAGCTGGGAGCCGGTATCGGCTCCCATGGTTATTTCTTCACCCTGACACCAGGCTTTCACCTCGGGTATTTCCTTCGGCGGATTCACCGCAGAGATTCCCATATCAAGCCTGGTGCGACACCCCGGCAGCAAGACGGCTACCGCCAACATCAGCAGACATATCCTTGTCATGCCTGATGTGACAAAAATCGCTCCCTAACCGCAGCAAAACGGTTGGGAGCGATTGGAAATCAGCTATCAGCAGCTATTTTACACAGCGGCAAAGGTATCGCAGCAGGGGCACTCACCGAGAGTCCACACCGCCTTACCGGATTCCGCTATGTGCACCAGAGCGTGGTAGGTATCTTCCTCATCGGCAGACACCTTGGCCGCTATCTCTGCCGCCGTGGCGGGGGAAGAACTCAGGGCGGCTTCAGCTGCCGCCAGCAGCTTCAGGAACACATTGGCGGCCAGCTTTCCGGCCTGCACACCGGGCTGATGGTACGCGTTGATGTGAATCAGGCTGGCATAGAAGCTCACCGCACGCTCAAAGAGAGCAATGAGCTGCCCCAGCGTGTAGGCATTCACCGTGGGGATGGAGATGGTGATGTTCTGGCGTCCACTCTCCGTCAGCGCCTTGCGTGTACCACGGAGGAAACCCTGCAGGTAATCCCCGGCGGTGAACTCGCCCTCCACCTTCACCGTATCAGTGGGTGCCTGGCGCACCTCAATGAAGGTGACGAAGAAATTATTGATACCATCGCGCAGCTGCTGCACATAGGCATGCTGGTCCGTGGAGCCCTTATTGCCGTACACAGAGATACCCTGGTGCACCGTCTTGCCGTCCAGGTCCAGCTCCTTGCCGAGGGACTCCATGATGAGCTGCTGGAGGTACTTGGAGAACAACACCAGGCTGTCCTTATACGGCAACACCACCATATCCTTCTTGCCACGCCCCTCGCCGGCAGCATACCAGGCCAGCGCCAGCTGCATCGACATATTAGTCGCCGTGTCAGCCACACGCGTGCGGGCATCCATGTCTGCCGCACCCTTCAGCAGGCTGTCGATATCCACCCCCTGCAGCGATGCAGGCACCAGCCCCACAACCGACGTCTCAGAGGTACGACCGCCCACCCAGTCTTCCATGGGGAAGCGCTTCAGCCACCCCTCAGAAACCGCCACCTTATCCAGGGTCGAACCTACGCCGGTCACCGCCACTGCCTGCGGGGCAAAATCCACACCCTTATCCGCAAAATAAGCCTGAGCGCACACCATGCCATTGCGGGTCTCGGGGGTACCGCCACTCTTGGAGATGACCACCACCAGCGTTTCCGTGAGGGGCAGCGTATCCAGCACCTTGTACATCCCATCGGGATCCGTGTTGTCCAGGAATGCCATATTCAGCCCCTCGGCGGGCAGCGCATCTGCCACCAGCTCCGGCCCCAGCGCCGAACCACCGATACCGATGACCAGGCAGGTCGTGTAGGGCTTACCGTTGGGTGCCATAATCTTACCGCCCAGCACATCTGCGGCGAAGGCCTTGAGCTCCTTCAGCGGCTCATCAATAGCAGCGCGCAGCTCGGCGGTAGGCGCGATGGCGCTGTTGCGCAGCCAATAGTGCCCGACCATACGATTCTCGTCAGGGTTGGCTATCACGCCGCTCTCCAGAGCAGCTATGTCGCTATAGGCTCGCTCGATGAGCGGCTTCATCTCTGCCAGAAACTCAGGAGTCAGCGGCAGACGGGAAAGATCCAGGGAAATTCCCATATCGGGATAACGCAGAAGTTGCTGTGCGTACTGTTTCATAACGCCGCCCATTATACGCCGACTTTACCCTACAGGCAAGCTCAATCAGATACGCTGTGTGTCACGCCACACGCGTGTCCCAGAGATTTGGGACAAATTGATTGACAATTGAATTCCAGGTTCGCAGCGCTGCGCACAGATGTTTTCGACTAACGATGAGCGTCTGTCATCGTATATGATGCGAGCAAGGCGAGCGGAACCTTGCGCCCCGGTGGGGTGCAGGAACAATAGCAGGGGTTAGCGCCCTTGCGGGCTTATTGTTCCGGCAATGAAAGATTGATCGGTCGATGGGAATTTGTCGGGCTGAAAGCCCGAGGAATTTTGAGCCCGGAGGGCGGTATAATCGTAGCGAAGGGGCGGAGACGCGTAGCGGCGGAGCCCCGTTATGCGCAAAAAATTAAGGAGCCCTGAGCGCAGGCGATAGGGCGGCATAAAGCGTTGTCTCCATGTAGGACATCGCTTTATGCCGCCCGCTTTCGCGGGCTCAGCATTCTCTTTGTCTTCTACGAGGCCCTGACGGGC
>JAFQSQ010000024.1 GCA_017409465.1 Akkermansia sp.
CTCTCGCCGGCATCGGCCTGACCTTTCAGCTCGCGGGTGCGGGCGTTGAAGTAGGCTTTCCAGCGGGGGAGGTAGTAGCTGCTCATGAGCTCGGAGAGCTGGCGGTGGGCGTAGTCGTTGAGGGTGGTGCCGGGCTTGGGTACCCAGGTGGTGACGAGCTGCCTGAGGGCCTTGCTCATCTGGGCGCGGGCTGCTTTATTCTTGCCGGCTTTCTGCTCGGCCTCGTACAGGTAGCGACCCAGCAGGAAGTACTCTGAGGTGGCCAGTACATCGGCGGTCTGCTGTATCAGCGCCAGGTAGGCGGCGCTTTCGCGTTCGAAATCCTCAGCGTTGCGTGCGTCAAAAGCGGCCTTGCACCTGGGGAGCTGTTCGCGGGCTTTATCGGCCAGTACCTGGCGGCAGAGGTCGGCCATGTCATAGCGCCAGGTCGGCAGGTTCTGCAGCCGGTGTTTCTTGCCGGCTTTCAGCATCAGCTCTGCGGCTTGGCGAACATCGGCAAAGTTGTAGTAGTTTTGCGGCTTCGACCAGGTGGAGGCCTTGGTGACGCTCAGACCCGGGCGGGCGCACATGATGTTCTCCTGGCAGCCTTCCTGCAATCGCACCGGGGAGTAGACGCTGTTGACCAGCAGCTCCAGCGCAGCGACGAGGTCGGGGTCTTGCACGCCGTAGCGGCTGTGCGCATAGCGGGTGAGGAACTCGCTGCGGTCGATGGGGGCGCCGGAGTTGATGCGTTCCGTCACGAGTGCATAGTACAGCGGGTTGACCTCGAGCCCTTCGGAGAGCAGGCCGATGCCGATGGCGCCGCCCAGATCCTGCGGCAGCTGCTCCACCAGGGGGATACCGCCGTACAGACCGTGGTTGCCGCCGAAGTTGGCCAGCTCGCACCAGACGTAGGGGCGCCCCTGGTAGTTGCGCGCGATGTTATGCGGGCTCATGTTTTTGTCGAGCGCGAGGATGATGGTGTGCTCGGGGCTGGTGCCGCTGAGCAGCGCGGCAGAGGGGTTGTGCCCCCAGGCCTGTATCAGCCAGGTAGAGCCCGGGGCGGCTTTCTGCATGGCGGCCTGCACGGATTCGGCGGCTTCTTTCAGCGGGGTGCCGCCCTGGTTGCCGCCTTCGTGGAAGAGGTCGCCGCCGAAGTATTTGGCCTGGTAGCCGTAGACCTTCTTGAGGCTCTTGTACCAGGTGGCGGCTACTGCGGCAAAGGCGGGGTCGGTAGGCTGCAGGATGGCCGGGCGTTCGTAGACGTGGCACCACTTACCCTGCGGTATCAGTTTGCCGCCGATTCCTGCCGTATCGCCGCCGCTGGGCAGGAAGCCGACGTAGCCCTGCAGCACCGGTTCCATGCCGAGCTCGCGGAGGCGCTTGACGATGAACTTGCCCAGCTTTGTCTCCTGGGCGATGATGTCCTTGTGTACGGGGCCGCCTTCGCCCTCCAGGTTGCCCATGTGCCACCAGGCGCTGTAGGCGGGGTTGGCGATGAAGGCCTGGATGCGGTCCTTCGGGTAGCCCAGCTCGGTGAGGAAGCTCTGCCAGACGCTCTCCAGCCCCGGGGTCACCAGGACGGCGTGGTAGCCGCTCAGCGCCAGCATGTCCAGCTCGCGCTCCCAGCGTTTCTGCGTCCAGTGGGCGCCGGTGTAGCTGAGGGTGCAGTAGTTGTAGGCGTAGTTGAACCGGTAGGTGGCGGGTACCTCGATGGTTTTCTCGGGCAGTACGAGGCTGGCGGCGCTGAGGTTGTCGCCGTTCTGCGAGAAATGCGCGTTGGCAATCTTGCGCAGGTAGTAGCCGTAGGCGCGGACGCATTCGCGCACGTTGGGCGCGACGATGCTGAGCTTATCGCCCTTGGCTGAGATGGTGGGGGCATCGAGCTTCTTGTCGAGGTCGAAGATGACGCTCTGTTCGAACCGGGGGGTGACGCGTTTGACGACGGCTGCCGCGGCGGGTACTTTCACCTTGTTTTTCCCGACGGCTTGCGCGTGACAGGGGGATACGATACAAATGGCCGGAGCCAGGGCTGCTGCTACGAGCGGGAGATAGTTCATATGCGGGTAAAGGACGATTGACGAAGGACGATTGACGAAGGACGATTGACGATTGGGAACTTCTAAAAAGTCTGATTAGCGCGGCAAATTGAAATTTAAAGGACAAAGAACAATGGACGAAGGACCCGCCGTCGCTCCTGCGGAGCTTTGGCGTGGCAAATGGAAGGTTCGGCGAGCCCCCGGCTCGCAGCAAGACAAAGCGCAGATTACAAATCCCTTACATGCGAGCAATGCGAGCGGAATTCCGCACCTTGTCCATCGTACATTTTACTTTGTACTTATTGAGTAATTTTAATATGTCGATTTATTAGAAGTTCCCGATTGACGATTGACGAGTGACGATTGACGATTGACGAGGGGGCAGGGGACGAGACTTGTAAAAAAGAACTCAGCCGACCCCATGAAGCCGGCTGAGAGAGTATGATGTTTATTTCCAGGAGCGGACGTTCGAGATGTTGTCCTCGTTGTCGCCGTGGTTTGTTCTGCCGTTGCCTCGACCGTCCGGCCCGAGCGAGAAGATGTCGAAGTCGGGGTTCATGCCATCGCCGCTGCGGCCGCCCTCGGTCTCGCACTCGTAGCCCAGGCGGTAGCGGTAGGCATTGCCCCAGGGGTCCATGATGACGTAGACCTTGCCGCGGGCTCCCTTGCCGCCGCCGGAGGACTTGATGCGAGCCTTGACCACCGGGATGCCTTCCTGCACGTGCTCGTCCTTGGAGGAGACGATGTAGAAGGACTCGCAGTAGGGCATCTGAATCTCGCCGTTCTTGTCGTCGGGCTCGCCGTTGTTATCTTCGTCGCGGCTGAGTGCTTCGTACATGATGTTGGAGCTCAGCTCATCGCCGCGAGCGTAGGGCAGCACGCCGGCGTTGTCGGCGCGGTAGGCGTTCATCGATGCCTCCAGCAGCTGTACCTGGTGTTCGGCGGTGGAGCGCAGACCCTTGTTCTGCACGTAGGCCGTGGCCTGCCACATGCCGACACCCAGCAGCGCCAGGATGCCGATGACGATGAGGATTTCAATCAGCGTGAACCCTCGGTGGGCGGGAAGATGAAGTTTCATGACCTGTTATACGTTTTTGATGATTTCCATCATCGGCATGAACATAGCCAGCACGATACCACCCACAATCACAGCCAGGAACACAATCATGAGCGGTTCCAGCATGGCGGTCAGGGCGGTCACGGAGTTGTCCACCTCTTCATCGTACACTTCTGCCACCTTGAGCAGCATGTCCGGCAGCTGACCGGTCTCTTCACCCACGTCCACCATGGAAATCATCATGGGCGGGAACACGCTGCAGGCCGTCATGGGGGTCACGATGGATTCACCCTCGCGCACCGAGTCGTGAATCTTGGTGATGGCGTCGGCCACGATGACGTTGCCGGCGGTGTCACGCGTGATGAGCAGAGCCTGCAGAATCGGCACGCCGGAGGCCACGAGTGTACCAAAGGTACGGGCGAAGCGGGTCACGGCGCTCACCTTGGTGAGCTGGCCGATCTTGGGAATCTTGAGCATCACGGTATCGACCACGCGGCCACCCTTGGGGGTGCGCTTCCAGGCGCCGATACCCACACCGGCGGCCACCATCAGCACGATGACGACGAGGGCGTTGGGCACCATCGGGATGATGCTGTCGGCCATACAATGGTCAGAGAAGTCGAACACAAAGCGCGAGAGCCAGGGCAGCTCCATGTTCTGCCCCTCGAACATCTCCTTGAACTTGGGCACGATGGCCAGCATGAGGAAGACGAGGATACCCACGGCAATCACCAGAATGATGATGGGGTAGACCATGGCGGAGACGATCTTGCCGCGCAGACGGTTGGCTTTTTCCTGGTATTCGGCCAGGCGCTTGAGCACGACTTCGAGCACACCACCCAGCTCACCGGCCTTCACCATGTTGACGAAGAGCTTGTTGAACATCTTGGGGTAGGTGCCCAGGGCTTCGGAGAAGGTGGAGCCGCTCTGCACGGAATCACCCAGCGCGGCGATGGTGGCGCGCAGGTCGGCGTTGGGCTCCTGCTTGGCCAGCACATTGAGACTCTGGAGCAGGGGAAGACCGGCGTCAATCAGGGTCGCCAGCTGGCGGGTGAACACCATCATCTCCTTCTGCTTGATCTTGGCTCCGGCGCGTCCTTTCTTCTTCTCCTTTTTGGCTTTGGAGCCTTTCTTGCCGGCCTCCTTCTTCTTGACGGCGGCCTTGGCTTCGGCCTTGGTGCTTTCGACGCATTCGCGCACCAGGAGCCCCTGGGCGCGTACCATTTCCATGGCAGCTATCTTGTTGTCAGCCGTGATGAAGCCGTTTTTCTCTGCGCCGTTCTGGTCCAGCGCGGTGTATCTGAAATTAGGCATATAGTTTCGATTGGTTAGAAAAGTTGTTCAGTATGATGAGAGAATATCAGATGTGACTCCGTGCGTCAAGTTTAAGTGTACTTCAGCACCTCTTCAATAGTTGTATGACCTTCAAAAATGTTCTGAATACCGTTTTCGCGCAGGGTTGACATGCCGAGTTCGATGGCTTTTTGCTTCAGCACGATAGAGGGCACGTTCTGCGTGATGAGGTCCTTGATGGGGTCGGTCACGTTGAGCAGCTCGTGGATACCCTTTCGACCCTTGTAGCCGGTGTGGGCGCACTTGTCGCAGCGCGCACCGGTGAAGAACTGCTGCTGGCCGATGAGCGCCGGGTTGATACCCAGGCGGTTGAGCAGGGTGTTCGACGGGCGGTAGGGGGTCTTGCAGTACGGGCAGATGGTACGCACCAGTCGCTGACCCAGCACGCCCAGCAGGGTGGCGGCCAGCAGGAAGGGTTGCACGCCCATGTCCACGAATCGCGTGACGGCGCCGGCGGCGTCGTTGGTGTGCAGGGTCGAGAGCACCAGGTGACCCGTCAGAGCGGCCTGGATGGCAATCTGCGCGGTGTCCTGGTCACGAATTTCGCCCACGAGGATGCGATCCGGGTCCTGACGCAGGAAGGCGCGGAGCACGCGCGGGAAGGTCACGCCAATCGCCTCGTTGATGGGTACCTGCACGATACCGTCGATATCGTATTCCACGGGGTCCTCAGCGGTGAGCAGCTTGGAGTCCTCGGTGTTGACCTCGCGGAGAGCGGCGTAGAGGGTCGTGGTCTTACCGGAGCCGGTGGGGCCGGTGACCACGAAGATGCCGTTGGGCTTGTTGACGGTATCGATGATGTACTCGTGGAGCTCGGGGTCGAGGTTGAGGTTGTTGAGGTCGAGGCTGACGCTGCCGCGGTCGAGCACACGGAGCACCACTGACTCGCCGTACTGGGTGGGCAGGGAGTTCACACGCATATCCACGCTGTGCTCACCCAGGCGCATCACGATACGACCGTCCTGCGGCACGCGGCGCTCAGCGATGTTCATCCCGGCCATCACCTTCACACGCGAGATGACGGGGTTGGCCAGGTGCACGGGGGGCGGTGCCATCTCATAGAGAGCGCCGTCCACGCGGTAGCGAATCTTGAACTCCTTCTCGAAGGGCTCCAGGTGGATATCGGAGGCTTTCTCCTTGATGGCCTGGGTAATCACCAGGTTCACAAACTTGATGACCGGGGCCGAGTTGGCCTCCTCGGTGCCATCCTGGCTGCCGACGCTCATGCTGCTCATCTCTGAGAGCAGGTCGCCCATGGCGGCATCAGCCCCGCCGTAGCACTCCTGCAGGCGCGAGCGTACCTCGTAGTCCGCCGCCACATACAGGTAGATATCCTGCCCGGTGGCCATGCGCAGGTCATCGATGGTCTGCGGGTTGAGCGGGTCTTCGAGGCAGACGTAGAGCCCCTCGCCCTCGCGGTATTCGATGGGCAGGGCACCGTGCATGCGCGCCTGCGGTCCCGGCAGCATGGCCAGCACATCCTCGGGCGGGTAGAAATCTGCCAGCGAGATATACTGGGCGCCCACTTCCGTGGCGATGACATTCCAGAAATCCTCCGGCGAGCCGATGACGCCGAAGTCGATGAGCGTCTCCCAGACCTCCTTGCCGCTGTTGGACATCTCGTCCTTGATATCGCGGGCCACGGCCTTGTCGAGCATGCCGTTGTTGATGAAAACCTCTAATGTTACATCGTTGTTCATAACTCAGAGAAAAATCGGTGAAATAGGTGGTGGTTACAGGCGGGGTGATACATCAGCTGGCATCGCCGGCGGTGACGCGGATAATCTCATCGGCAGAGGTGAGGCCCGCCATCACCTTGCGGATTCCGTCTTCGCGCAGGGTGCGCATGCCGAGCTCGCGGGCGCGCTTGCGCAGCTGGGCTGAGGTCATATCAGAGTTCACCAGCCCGCGCACATCGTCCGATATCTCGAAGATTTCGAAGATACCCAGACGTCCTTTCATTCCCTTGCCGCGGCACTTCTCGCAGCCGCCGGGCTTGGGTACCATGACCTGGCGGTTGACATCTACCCCCAGGGTGGTGGCCTGCTTGGGCGTCATCGTGCCGGGAATCTTGCAGCTGCAGAGGCTGCGGCAGAGACGCTGGGCCATGATGGCGCGCACGGCAGAGGCGATGAGGAAGCGGTCGACGCCCATGTCGGCCAGACGCGCCACGGAGGAGGGCGCATCGTTGGTGTGCAGGGTGGAGAGGACGAGGTGACCCGTCATAGCCGCCTGGATGGCGATGCTGGCGGTCTCCCCGTCTCGAATTTCACCGATCATGATGATGTTCGGAGCCTGGCGGAGCATAGCGCGCAGAGCCGCGGCGAAGGTCATGCCGATTTCGGTGCGAATCATCACCTGGTTGATACCGGAGAGCTCGTATTCCACCGGGTCTTCAGCGGTGATAATCTTCTTGTCCGGGCGGTTCAGGTGGTTGAGGCAGGCGTAGAGGGTCGTGGTCTTACCGGAACCGGTGGGGCCCGTCACCAGAATCACGCCGTCGGGCAGTGTCACCAGTCGGTCGAAGGTCGCCTCATCGTCTGAGAGGAAGCCGAGCTGCGGCAGCCCCAGCGCGAGAGCCGACTTGTCGAGGATACGCATGACCACAGACTCGCCGTGGTTCGTCGGCACGGTGCTGACGCGCAGGTCGATATGGGCGCCGTCCTTGAGGTCGAGCTCGATACGGCCGTCCTGCGGTACGCGTTTCTCTGCGATGCTCATCGAGGTGCTCATCACCTTCAGGCGCGCCACGATGGGGCCGAGCAGCTTCTTCGGGTGGTTTGCCACCTCGACCAGGCGACCGTCCACACGGTAGCGCATACGCACGCGATCCTCCATCGGTTCGATGTGGATATCCGATGCACGCATCGTGTGTGCCTCGTTGAACATATTGTCAATCAACTCGATGATGGGCGCCTCGCTGTCGCCCTTGGCATATTCCTTCTTCTCCGGGTAGTACTTCTCGAGAGCCTTCTTCATCTCCTTCTCCGAGGTTACGAAGAACGACACATCGCAGCCCAGGAACTGCGGCAGGCTGTCCATCATCCCCATGTCGAAGGGGTCGGTGATAGCTACCTGCAGCGAGAAACCGTCGTCTCCCAGCGGTACGAAACCCACGCGGCGAGCCAGCTCGGGCTTCACTCTCGCGATGATGGCGGGGTCAATCTCAAATGCGGATATCTCCACATATTCCAGGCCTGAGTTGGAGGCGGCAATCTGGGCGATGTAATCGTCCGTCAGGTAGCCATTGTTCGTGAGGTGCTCCAGGACACTGTCCAGCGGCGAGAGCTGCTGACGAATGGCATCCAGAGTGCTTTCGTCGATGGCTCCGGCCTCCACCAGGAGTTGCAGAAGGAAAGATTCGTTCGAGTACACGGGACTGAGAGAGGTGAAAATAGTATATGACGATGCGGCGCAGTACCTGACTACGCACTTTCCACAGTCTACACCAACACAGCCGCGCCGTCAATCTCCCAGTTGTGAAAATCTGCGTTTTTTTTCGCCATTTTTCTTCAGTTTTGAGCTGTTGTCGGCTTTTATCCTTGCTGGTGCGCGTGTACGTGTGCTATAAGAGGCCATATGAAGTGCTTACTGACCGTTTTTCTGCCGCTTGTTGCGCTCGGCGCCACTGCTCCGGCTGACGAACAGCCGCCCATGACTTTCCCCGAAGAAGAAGAGGTGAAGCAGGAGGCCGCTGAGGCTGAGCTGCGCCGCGTGATTCGCGAGCGCGGGGAGAAACTGGTCGATCTGCTGCGCCGGGTGCAGGATGCCGCCTCGGCCCGCCAACACGCCGCTGCCATCCGTGAGCTGTTGCTCTGGGAGCCCACTCAGCAGCAGATGGAGCTCGTCGACGAAGAGCTCCTCGCCGTCGAGTTCCTCGAATCCTTTGCCCACATCAGCCGGGAGTTGGAGCGCCTGGCGCGCGTGAAGTTCTACGGCGAGGCCTCTCTCCAGGACCTCATGCCCTACTTCGAGGAAGAGCAGAAGAACTGAGCTCCGCCTATCCCCCTCCTATCCCCTCCTATCCCCTCCACGCACGTCAGTGCGTTCTTCACCACTTGCGTCAGCAAGTTCTTCACCCAAATGCCGTCAGGCATTTTTCTTCACCACGCCGCAGGCGTTTTTCGCTGCCGCGCCGTCAAGGTGCGGCTTTCCTATCCCCTCCTATCCCTCTCCACGCACGTCAGTGCGTTCTTCACCACTTGCGTCAGCAAGTTCTTCACCGGGGGCTTCGTCTCCGCCTACGCCCACCCGGAGCCGCCGCAGGCGTTTTTCGCCGCCGCGCCGTCAGGCGCGGCTTCTTCATGCGTGCATACCCGGCGGCAGCGCCCGCGGAACTCCGCCATTCTCTCCGTTTTGCCGCATCCTCTGCGTTTCCACATGTGTCCCAAAGATTCGGCATAAACATCCATTATACACTAAAAATCGAAACGTTTTGTCAAATATTCCCCGGTGGGGTATCATACAGCCCATTCATTGGCAGAAGTTCCTGTTTGTTTTTAATGCCGACGTAAGTCGCTTACCTTTAATTCGTCAATCGTCATTCGTAAATCAACGTGTCCCCAATCGTTGGGACACGTATGCGGCGTTTCCATCATGCCGCATTCTGTCATTGCACCTTCGGTTTGGTTGTGTTAATATGGCCACCAATATGGCAAATACATCTCTTTCACCGGAACTGGCAGCACTGGCGGCCGAGCTGGCCACCGCGTTTGCACAGTCGCAGAAGGTCGTTTCCGCCAAGGCGCGCATCGGCCTCTTCTACCAGAACCCCGCCGCCACCGACCTCTTCCGCAAGGTGAGCGAGTACGGCGAGACCCTGCGCAACAAGCACATGGAGGGTATGCCGCCCTCTGAGAGCGAAATCGCCGAGTTCGACAAGCTGCGGCAGGACGTGGTGAACAACCCTCTCTGCAAAGGTTTCCTGGAGGCTCGTCAGGAGCTCGACGAACTCCTCTCCGTCGTGAACCAGTACATGGTCATGGCTATCGAGAAGGGCAGCGCCCCCACCGATGAAGAGGTAGCCGCCGCCATGTCACAGCAGATGAGCGCCTGCTCCTGCGGTGGGCACTGCGGCAGCGACTGCTCCGACTGCGACAACGAATCCTGCGAGCACCATCACGCCGATGAGCACGAGTGCTGCTGCGGCGGCCACAACGAGGGTGACCACGAGTGCTGCGGCAAGCACAAGCACGAGGGCGACCACGAGTGCTGCGGCAAGCACAAGCACGAGGGCGACCACGAGTGCTGCGGCAAGCATAAGCACGAGGGCGACCACGAGTGCTGCGGCAAGCACAAGCACGAGGGCGACCACGAATGCTGCGGCAGGCATCGCGGCTGAT
Source organism: Akkermansia sp. (assembly GCA_017409465.1). Classification (GTDB taxonomy): domain Bacteria; phylum Verrucomicrobiota; class Verrucomicrobiia; order Verrucomicrobiales; family Akkermansiaceae; genus Akkermansia. The sequence continues at coordinate 9,771 of JAFQSQ010000024.1, forward strand.
ACGAGACCCCATACCACCACACACATGGGAATTTCTAAAAAGTCTGATTAGCTCGGTAAAGTCAATTTACGATTGTCGAAGTACGATTGACGATTGCAGGATTCCGCTCGCTCTGCTTACATGATATGCGATAAATGACGTTTAGCGTCAGCTGATAACATCTGCGCGCAGCGCAGCGAACTTTTCATTCGTACTTCGTCATTCGTCAATCGTCAATCCCGAAAAAAGTCCCATCCGGCGATTGATCAGAAGTTCCCGCATCTGATATCTCTCCTCCTCTCCCCGCCTCCTCACCTTGTCACGCTCCTCGGCATTCCGGGCCGCCGTCCTTCCGGTACTGACGCGCCTGCTGTTCTTCGCCCTGCTGCTTGCATTCCCTGTGCGCGCAGCGCAGGTCTGGCTGCGGCAGTGGGACGTGCCCTTTGAGCTCAGCGCGTGGGGAATCGCGGGTATCGCCGCGCTGGGCGTCTCGCTGGTGGCGCTCGTCGTCGGCTGCTTCCTGCGCCGGCGCCTGCTGCTGCCGGCGCGGGCGCTGTGGGGGGTGCTGTTGCTGGCCGCCGTCTTCGTCAGCCTGGGCGATCTGCTGGCCTTTGCCGCGCCCTGGCAGCTGCACTTCCCGCTGCTGCTGACCATGGGGTGCATCTGCCTGCTGTGGGGGCTGCTGCGGCACTGGGCGCTCCTGTTCTGGGCACCCTTCCTGGCCATCGAGTTCCTGCAGTTCATCGGCTTCCATCAGTACGGCTCGCGTATCAACTCCCTCGTCCTGGCCGAGACCTTCGAGTCCTCACGGGAAGAGGCCATGGCCTACCTGACCCCGCTCAACCTCGCGCTGATGATTCCGCTGGTGCTGCTTGTCATCACCCTCTGCTGGTTCATGCGGCGCGTCCTGCGCCACCGTTCGCGCGCCGAGCTGCTCAACACCGGACTCCTCTTCTGCGGCCTCTGCGCTGCCTCTGCCTCATGCCTGCGCCCGGCGGGGCAGACCATCCACTACTACTGGCCCGCCTGCGAAGTACCCGAGCTCGTGACCGCCGTTTCCGAAGCCCTCACCATCAACGAAGCCACCATCAACCAGGTAGAGAGCCTGAGCTCCCCCGCCGATACCCTCTCCTCCATCTCCACCCTCAGCGGGGGCGAGGGCGTCGTCTTCGTCCTCCACATCGGCGAGAGCATCCGCGCCGACCGCATGTCCATCAACGGCTACGCGCGACCCACCACCCCCTTCCTGGCCTCCTGCGGCGAGCAGCTCATCAACTTCCCCTCCTGCATCTCCGCTGCCTGCGACACCTGTCAGGCCCAGATTGCCATCCTCACCGACGGCCGCCGCCGCATCTTCGACAAGACCCCCGGCATGCAGCCCACCACCGGCTCCGTCATCGACCTCTTTGCCAAGCACGACTTCACCGTCTACTCCTTCTTTGGCCGCCGCTGTGCCGAGAAGCTCAAGTATGACCGCGTCGTGCGCATCCTGACCCGCCGCTCCGAGGCTCGCTTCAACGCCCCCGGCTACCCCTGGACCGCTGTCGACCAGATGCAGAGCGTCCTGCAGGAGCAGAGCCCCGGCAGCAACCTCTTCTTCTTCATCAATAACGAGGGCAGCCACACCCCCTTCGGCTACTACGACCTCGAGAACCCACCCTTTACCCCCACCACTCCCGACTTCCAGAACCCCGCTGCCCAGGCTCAGGAGGTCAACAACGCCTACGACAACACCATCCACTACACCGATGAGTTCTTCCGCCGCGTCGCCGCCCTGCTGAAAGGTCGCCCCTTCGTCTACCTCTACGTCAGCGACCACGGCGAATACCTCGGCCATGACGGCCGCTGGGGGCGCGCCTTCCTCGGCCAGAACCCCCACGCTTACCACGCATCCGACGGCTGCAAAGTCGGCATGTTCCTCCTCTACTCCCCCGAGTTCGCCCGCCTCCACCCCCACTTCGCCGCCGCCCTCGAGCGCCTCCGTGCCAACTCTCGCCTCACCGTCGCCCACGAGCACATCTTCCACACCGCCCTTGGCCTCTTCGGCATCTCCTCCCCATTCTACTCCCCCTCCCTCGACCTCACTACCCCCTCCCCCCAACCCTACTCCGGCCCCCAGCCACCCAGACACGAAGGGTGAGTTTCCCGAGCCCGCCTCCGGTAGCGGGATGGTGTTAGCAAGACCGGAAGGGGATGCATTTTTTTGCCTCATTTGGTTGCTTTATTTTTTTTATCGATTTTAATCAATTTATCGTGAGGTTTATATTGACACTATGGTTTCAAATTGATACCATACCCTCGGTTTCATCCTAAATGCGTTTCTACACCGCCTTCGTAGAAACTTCGGTATATTGACATCAGCGAGTGAGCAAATGAGCGGTGTTTACTTAGACGGTGCTCGCGGACTTTCATGCTAAGTAGGTAGAATGCTATTCCATCTCTTTCCGCATGGACTGATAAAGTGTGGAAGTTGAGGGTACTCGCAATATGGTAGGCAAGTAGCTTAATTTAAAGGGACTGTGTGTCGAACAGTGCAACTTGCTGATGTTTGTTGTATCGAATGGCGGAGCGGTAGGATTCTCGGGTGAATCGGAATAACCCGTGCAACTTGCTGATGTTTGTTGTATCGAATGGCGGAATGTTGGCGTTACCCCTAGCACGTATGGCGATTCGTGCAACTTGCTGATGTTTGTTGTATCGAATGGCGGCCGCCGCGCCTGACAGCTCTGGTGAAAACAGTGCTGTGCAACTTGCTGATGTTTGTTGTATCGAATGGCGGACTATGCCCATCACCTGCTGCCAGGTCAGCCCGCTGTGCAACTTGCTGATGTTTGTTGTATCGAATGGCGGTACATACCTATCAGCTTTCAGGGCTCCATAGAGGGTGCAACTTGCTGATGTTTGTTGTATCGAATGGCGGTTTTGGGTCAGCCTGTCACGTTCAAGTGTGATGATGAGGTGCAACTTGCTGATGTTTGTTGTATCGAATGGCGGAACTTCGCCATCGTTAAGGGTTTTCCCGGTCACGTTGTGCAACTTGCTGATGTTTGTTGTATCGAATGGCGGACCTCGCCGCAGGGCGAACTCGGGGAAAGCCGCCGCGTGCAACTTGCTGATGTTTGTTGTATCGAATGGCGGCCGCCAACTCAACAGCCTCCAGACCGGCCAGCGCCGTGCAACTTGCTGATGTTTGTTGTATCGAATGGCGGGCATCAACGGTTACTATAGTTACCTCTTGTAAAAGGTGCAACTTGCTGATGTTTGTTGTATCGAATGGCGGCATTTCCTGCATTTTCTCCGGCCAGCCCGAGAAGTGCAACTTGCTGATGTTTGTTGTATCGAATGGCGGCCATCATGCGCTACTGCCAGGATCTGTTCTTTCAGGGTGCAACTTGCTGATGTTTGTTGTATCGAATGGCGGAGCGATGATGTCAAGCGTGTTTTCCGCGATGAGGCGTGCAACTTGCTGATGTTTGTTGTATCGAATGGCGGGATACCCTCGCCACCCTCAAAACCTACGCCGACGTGCAACTTGCTGATGTTTGTTGTATCGAATGGCGGTTCAGCACGAACACCACCACCCCGGGGGGGGTAGGGTGCAACTTGCTGATGTTTGTTGTATCGAATGGCGGAATGTGCTCTTTCAGAGTGCGGAAGATCTGTGTGCAGTGCAACTTGCTGATGTTTGTTGTATCGAATGGCGGAACGAAGGAAAGGGCGTTCTCGGCGATGAGCTGGCGGTGCAACTTGCTGATGTTTGTTGTATCGAATGGCGGCTGTTCATGACCTCATTCATGACACCCACATGGGGGTGCAACTTGCTGATGTTTGTTGTATCGAATGGCGGATGACGCATCCGGCGATTGCCTCGGCCGGGCTCTCGTGCAACTTGCTGATGTTTGTTGTATCGAATGGCGGGTGTAAATGTTGGTCGCATCCATAACGCCTGTATTGTGCAGCTTGCTGATGTTTGTTGTATCGAATGCGCCGTAACTCTGTCAGTTAATCCATACAACTAGGATGTAAGATGATTTGCTTTGAAGTATAGTAGTTAAATATCTTCAGTGTGCTGTTAGGATATTAAATGATGGTAATCCTTGATTTTGAGACGTAGGGAACGCCTAATGTCTCAATGCTCATGGGTGTTGATTCATCATCATTTCCCATATCGACAAACATTATCTGGTCATTGGCATGGTTGATAACCAAATCTAGTTCAGCTTTTAGTTTTGCCAGCATTGTGGCTGAAAGACTGGATTCAAAAACGGAAAATTGGATTCTTGTACCGTAGGATTCGCAAATTTTTGCCGTATGGCGTAGTCTTTTGGGATCTGCTATATCGTAGCAAATCAGGTATCTGCGTCGTTTGCTCATCGCGTAGTGAAACCGTAAAAGCGTGAAATGTCTCCACGGCAAAAACGCCAGAATTGTCTCATTTGAACATCCATCATGCGGCGGTAGCTCATACGATACCCGAATGTCGGATGGGTAATTTCTGTATCTAATCGGCGAACCCACGCCCGCCAGAATTGTCGTCTTCCGGAATCTTTCAACATCACCCCGCGAGTGGTGTTTACAAAATCGTCGGGAGTGATTTCGCCACGGTTTATCAGAGTTAGAACGGATGAATCCGCGATAAGCGGGCGAAATTCTTCCATCATGTCAAGCGCGAGAGCCGGACGACCATATCTGGGAGAATGGAAAAAGCCGAGGAATGGATCTAATCCCACGGAATAGGCAATTCCCGTCAATTCTTTTGAAAGGATGGAATAGGCGAGAGAAAGTAGAGCATTGACCGGGTCTTTCGGTGGCCTCCTGTTGCGGCAGGTAAAATCGAACCCCAAATTTGCCTTTATCATTGTAGAGAAATTGGCAAAATAAATGGCAGCTGCCGAGCCTTCAATCCCACGTAGAGCCGCGAGAGAAGTTTGATGAGCGCAAGCATCTCTTAATTGAGCCAATTGTGCCAGAGCTTCAGTAGGAGGGGAACCGTTCCTCATCAAAATAACTCTCTGATTGTGTATTTTTGCACGTATGATTTCTGCTGCAATCAATAATCGTTTGTTCGGATTTTCCCACATCCGGCATTGCCCGATTCTTGCATCAACCCCGGAAGAAGATAAACCATGAGCCATGCCTATAAATCTGCCGGCGGGACTAAAGTAAGAGACCGGAATAGATTCTTCCATTAGCACGGAAAGTGCTTGCGCAGAAACCTGCACGGAACCATAGAGATACACGGCTTGCAATTGGTGAACCGGATGCCGGGCCACAATGTCACCATTTAGTTTCACCATTATTTCCCCATGCCTGATGCCGACTGTTGCCTGCGCATTCTGAACCACCAATATTTCCCCTCCATCATCCGGAGGCATCGGTGGTCTCATGGAGGTATTTTTTTGTGGTGTATTGTTTGCCGCCCAATACTCTGATTCAAAAGGTAAACAGATAGGGTAAGCGGAACAAGCAAGGCACCGCGTTGAATGAGACAAGGGTGGCGGACATACGTGCTCCTTCGCTAGTGTTTTCGCCTCATGAATCAACTTACGACATTCGTCTTTTAACTCATTAGTCAGGAAGAATTTAATGTGTCTTCTGATGCCTGCGTAATATATACTCGCTTTGTTGACAATGATGCCTTGTTCCTCCAGTAACAAGGCATACGCCGCCAATTGAATGATATCGTTGTGTTTGGCAACCCAATCTCCTGATTCATTTTTCAGAGGATTTCCTTTTTTGTAATCAACGATGCAGGTTTCGCATTCATCATGTTCGAGTAAATCGATGATTCCGGTAATACCTAAATGTTCTGAAGAAAGATGAAGAGAACGCAAAGTCCCTCCGTTTTCGGTCAGAATATCTTGTTTCAGACGTTCGGGCTCATCCACCCTTTTGTGGATGGATGAGCCGATAACGGTGTCTTCATTAGGCAGAAATATATCCTCAACCCATTGGAGATAAAACAGCCGCGGGCAGTAGACATAGTTATGCAAGCGCCTGATCGGCAACAGGTCGGGTATTATTTCATCACTGTTACATGGGGATATCATCTCCATCCGGACAGGAGTCTTCTAATAACTGCTTTATACTATCAGCATTGTACTCCATGCTTTCGAGTAGTCTGATGTTCAGACGGTGGCAAATATCCCATGCATGATTCTTGATGTAGCCCCATACATGCTTCGAATAGGTGAAAGGTATAAGTCTACCTTCATCCTGTAGATAACACAGAGGTGCTCCGTAAGGCGGTTTGCCGTAAAATGCTGTAATATGGCCTGATTTTTCTACTTGTTCAGGAGCAGTGCAGACTAATTCCCAGTCTTTGATTGACTTTTCCCGAGTGTTAATCACTTGCAGTTTCAACTCACCCTTTGCTGTTTTATTCAGACGCAGGCGATGAATCAGCTCAAGACGTTCCGGTGCCGCTAACGCTCTCCACGCTATGTTGGCTGAGGCGTTCATATCTGCATTTCTTACAGATATGGATTTAGAATTGTGCTGAGAGATAAAGAACTCACCGCCCCGACGGGGGCAATAAAGATGCAATTTCTTTACGGCATTTTCAGCTTCAAGAAGCTTCAAGATGCCGGTATATGCTATGGCTGTTTTTCGTTCTTTTTCGGTTCTTGCCAGTTCTTCCATTCGTCTACAATGTGAAAGAGTCAACTGTTGGGCGCGGAAACCCGGAGTTGAATCTGTGTAGTCAATTTTAGAAGTATAGGCCGCATGAGTTTCTAAAACGGGAATGCCGAAGACCTCTGTCAGAAGTTGTTTAACCTTGGCGAGGATTTGTCGGTGAGCCCATCTCATTAATGTAGTATTCTCATCAGGTGCGCGGTCAATTCCGGTCTGATATTTTTTGAGGTTTTCAAGAACGACGAAATCAACAGGTTTCCGTCCCGGAATGACTTCATAAGAGCCATGGTAAATATCACGCCCGGTTTCGTCTAATGTTGCTTTGTCTTTTGTTTCACACAGACGAACCCCCAAGGCCTGTGCAACAATATTGTGAGCAATTTGATGAACTCTTTCTTCACGCAAACTGGCGATTTTGTCCAGAATTTCAGGGCAGGGGTCAATGACCGGCTGGTTTCGAGTATCTGCGCCGAATCCAACCTCCTGACCCAACTTATTGTGAAGCTGGCGATTCATCGATTGCAGACAGTGCCTCAATTCCTCGAGCTGAGTAAGACGATAGACAGAGAGTCCACCCATGAAATAACGTTTGACTTTCTGTTGTTTGACGTCCGTTTCACGAACCATAACCCCGCTTCCAATGAATCCGTAGCGAGAGGTGGGTTGCCAACTCCATTTGTAACGCTGCTGCGGTAACACGGAATTGGTGACGACTTCTGCTAATTTTGGTAATTCTTCACGGAGCGCTTTGGCCGCAGTCCATAAACATTTTTCAGCTGTTGAGACATCGCCTGCTTCAACTGCTTGCCTGATATCCGGGTAAAAATCATCCCCAACCTTGCTGAAATAATTTTTCATATCCTGTAAGGTATCGGCAGCTTTCTCTGCAAGAGTTAACTTGTATACCCAAGAAGCGAAAATGCGGTTGCGGGAAAGAATACGACGAAATAAGCGTAAACATTCATCATTAAGCTGTAAGATGTTCAATAGTTCCTCTTTTTTATTGGCGAACCAAGGAGAGACACCCACTTTTGCAAATGCGTTGATGATGGTTTGTTTGTCTGTTTCCTGAGCCTGGCGAATGCCCTGAACTTCTCTCGATGCTTGTGTTTTTTTGCTGTTGATAGCGGTAGAACGACCTTCACCATGTAATTTGATGAGGCCTTGCCGTGTTACAGCAGCGTACCATGAATGCGCTTCTGAGCATCCGATACATCTGTTAACTACGTCTCCCCCGCTTAATGATTTGATGTTATCCCGGGTGGAAACGCGAACAAGGGAATAAGCAGCAGCATAGCGGACTCCCAAATCTACGCTCAGTACACTGAAACCGGATTTTTGAATGTTTTCATTTTCCCACCATGCGACATTGGCTTTCTTTTGGATTGCAGGCCAGAGGAGATGAAGCAACTCATCTTTACCTCCGCAGAATTGACGTTGCCACAATTCACTTTTACCTAATTCTTTCTGCAGAGGTTCCACATTTAATCTTGTCGGAAAGTTCAGATACATGCGCGGCATGCCATTGTCGTCGGAAGTATCGGCCATTGTCAATCCTACAGCCGGAGTCTTATCCATGATAGGCATGCTTTCCGGTGGCAACTTGAGTGCCTGAAGCATGGGCTGCATCCATTCCTTCTGCAAAGGTGATTTATCTTTGGGCCAGAGTTCGGAGTTTTCCCCAATCTGGTCTCGTACAAAGCGAGGAGCCGAATACGTTACCCGTACCGGAGTGCCCATCCATCGTCCTTTCTCGTTGCGAACAAGCACACCGAGCCGGATTAAGCCTTTTTCTCTGTCGATGAATGTACAGCCCTTTTTAACATGTTCCCCAAGATTAGCCAAGTCAGAGTACATCAGTTGGCGCGGGGAATATCTTGCCTCCGCTGCGGTGACTCGCACGGGTTCAGATAAGTGTACAAGTTCCTTGTTCCATGATTGAAGCATCCCATAATCAATCAGGATATTCTCAGAACGAGGGTATTTGTCGCAGGGAGCAGGTAATTCCCAGATGCAGCGGTATTCTGGCTTGCACAGTGCATCGAACAGCACTTGGGAGCCGAATCGCTTGGATTTGGCTTGTACGGATTTGACGCATTGTTGTAAATCCTCTGTCTTGTCGCACCCCGCATTAATGCTGGCTTTCCATGCTTTGGTGACATCTTCAAATGAATTTAATGTACGGGATGTGATTGTATATGGTTCTTCTTCCTTTTGAGTTAATTCCTTTATGAGCGCTATGACGGCGTTATAACGGGGATCGTCCTTAAATACAGGCAAAGGGGCATCATTTTCGTCATTTGTGTCGACTGGTTTGCCTATACCTTCCGTTACATATCGGATATTTTGCTCAATTTCTTTGCGCTTCTTTTCTCGTTCCTTTTGTTTTAAATCAAATCCGTGAATTGCTTTCAATGCTTCCTGCAACGCAAGAATGTCCCATGATTTTTCGTACATACTGTTGATTCCTGTTTCCCAGCAGGGAAGAGCAGAGAATCCTTTGTATATGTAGCCTCGTTTGCCGCGAGTCAATATCATGGGGTCATTTTCCAAAAGACTAGTATCCCATTCGTTATTCGAATCTGTGCCTACCTTCTGTTTTGGCAATCTGGAATGTAAAAGATCGGCAGTCAAACGGCAGGGATAATACATGAATAAGACGGCACAGTATTTGAGAATTAGACTTACTTTCTTGTTTTTCGCTAAACTCTTTTTCTCTATTGTGGGAGCGTTTTTTGTAAGTTCTCGTAACATCTCACTCAAGTCTATTGGATATCGAGCCTGAAGCTCTTGTATGGTATTATCTCTCTCTTTATCCAATAGTTCGAGGAAATTCGTAATGGCCTTCCTAACTTCGAAAGCAGTATCTTCTATAGAATGATAACCGTTTGGCTCGGTTTTAATGCCGGCCCATGATAAATCCATGTGCTTTGCCAATTCTATTAATTCTTCATCATCGGCAAGAGTAAGCCTGTCTTTAAGTTTTTGTAACCCTTTAGCTGACTCTCTTCCCTTGGGACTAAAATCGAAATTACCATTAAATTCAGGATTGCATAATTTCGGCAATAGTTCTTTGCTTTTTTTCTGAAGTACACCCGCGCCTGATTGGGTAGATTCCATGATGTATTTCAGGACGAAAGGTAACAGCTCGCGATGCTCTATGCCATAATAAATAACATCAATAACCTCGTCATATGAGGGGGCTGTAAGGTTGAGAGTTCGGGCGAGCGAATCTTGCATCGTCTCTGCCAGAACGGCGTTCTTAGGCTTGGCTGTCCATATGGATTTGATGCGAGCCTCGAACTCGGCGGCTATGGGGACTGCTTTCCCTTGGCACATGCCAGCTAACGCGACGATGTGGTAGTTGACGGCATCCTGAAAAAGACGATGCGTATCGTAGATGGCATCATAAGGAGAGTACTGCGCATTCTGTCGCAAATCATCATCCTCAAATTCAGCATTGATGATGCGACCTTGGTAAATTCTGTTGATGTTGGACATAATTTTTGTATGGGGTTGAGAGTGAAGATTTATTTGTTAATAAATCGATAATAATTGTTTACGCTGAAGTAACTTAATTTTATCACGCCGAAAGGGGTGCAGGTAGCACAACCTTTTCTCTGTTGGAAGGCGTACAACAGAGGAGTAGTGGACGAAACCATGGACAATGTAACATTAAAGAGTTCTGGCTGCAAGAAAAAAATACAGGCAGCTCAAATATATATTGAAGATGTCTCACAAAAAACGCTCCCGGGGTTTCCCTCGGGAGCGTTGAAAGTGTATGGGGTTGAGATGATTACTTGAGAATCATCTTGAAGTCCACGACGACGGCGCGGTCGGCGGTGACGAGGACGGGGTTGCCGTCGATGGCGGTGATTTCCGGAATCTCCAGGACGAGTTTCTGGACCTTCTGAAGGGTGTCTGCCAGGGGGCCGACAGCCTTCGGAGCTTCGCCGCGAACGCCGTTGAGGATGACGCCGACCTTGGTCTCCTTGATCATGTCGGAGAAGTCATCGGTGGGCAGGATGCGCATGGTGGTGTCGCGCATGACCTCGGTGTACACGCCGCCGGTGCCGAACACCATGACGCGACCGAAGTTCTTGTCGCTGTTCACGCCGATGATGGTTTCGGTGGCCTTGGTAATCATCTCCTGGATGAGGACGGAAGCGCCCTTGAGCTGGAACTTCTCGATGGAGCCCCAGAGGCCGCTCCAGGCTTCGTCGAAGGAGGCCTCATCAGCGATGTTGAGGTAGATGCCCTTCATCTCGGTCTTGTGCAGAGCGTCCGGAGCGGAGAGCTTGAGCACGACGGGGTTCGGGAAGAGGGTCTTGCAGAAGGCCAGAGCCTCAGCCTTGTCGGTGAAGTTGCCGCACTTGGGATAGTCGATACCGTAGTGGTCCATGAGCATGTTGACTGTCTCCTGGGGCAGGGAGGCGAGGCCGGCTTCCTTGGCCTCGGTGATGGCGGCCTTGATGTTGGCGGGCACTTCACCCAGCTCGCAGGTGGCGAGCTTCTTGCCGCGGAAGGCCATCTGAGCCTTGAGGAGGCCGAGGAGGCGCACGATGTCGGCGGGATAGTCGTAGTTGAGAATCTTGGCCTGGTTGAGCAGGACGCGACCCTCATCCACACGGGCACCACCCACGAAGGAGCAGTAGATGTTCACGTTCGGGAACTCGGGAGCCACGCGGATGACGGCCTCTGCGGTGCCGGGGCAGTCGGTGACGCGCTGGGGGGTGAGCAGCACGAGGATGTTCTTGTACTCACCGCTCTCGCAGAGGACGCGCAGGGCGGCCTCGTAGCGGTCGGCCTTGGCGTCGCCCACCACGTCGATGGGGTTGCCGAGGGAGGCTTCCGGGGTAAGAACGGCACGCAGGGCTTCGATGGTCTTTTCGCTGGGACGAGCGAGATCAAGACCGGCTTCCTCGCAGAGGTCGGAGGTGAGCACGCCGACGCCGCCGGCGTTGGTAAGCACGGCTACCTGACCGTCGAATTCATTGTGGTTGCAGTACTGCAGGACTTCCAGCAGGCCGAAGAGTTCGCGGTCGTTGTAGGCCTGGATGGCGCCGGCGCCCTGAAGGGCCATCTCGAGCACGCGGTAGTTGGGGGCCAGAGAACCGGTGTGGGACAGGGAGGCTGCCTGTGCCTTGGCACTCTTGCCGGGCTCCATGATGACGCAGGGCTTGGTGTCGGACACTTCCTTGATGACCTTGAGGAATTCCTTACCGTTCTTGAGGGATTCCAGGTAGAAGACGAAGGCGTTGGTGTTCGGGTCGTCCTTGAGGGCGGCCAGGAGCTTGTCCTCACCCATGACGGCCTTGTTGCCGATGGAGATGAAGTGGGAGAAGCCGATGCCCTTGCCGGCGGCCCAGTCCATGATGGCGGAGCAGTAGGCGCCGGACTGGGAGATGAAGGCCACGTTGCCCCTGGCGGGGAATCCGTCGGCGAAGGAGGCGTTCACGTTGTCAAAGGTGGAGATGTGGCCGAGGCAGTTCGGCCCCAGCAGGTTGATGCCGTTGTCCAGGCACTTCTGAGCGATGCGCTGCTCGAGCTCTTTCTCGCCAACCTCAGCGAAACCGGCAGTGATGATGGAGATGTTCTTGGTGCCGTTGGCAACGCAGGCATCAATGACGGGCTCGGTGAAGCGGGCAGGTACGAGGATGACGACCAGATCCATGGGCTCAGGCAGAGCGTCTACGCTGGCGTAGCAGGGCTTGCCGAGGAGTTCCTGACCGGCCATCTTGGGGTTCACTCCGTAGAGCTTGCCCTTGTAATCGGCGTCGATAATGTTCTTGAATACAACAGCCCCCAGCTTGGAGGCATCGGCTGAAACGCCGACCACAGCGATGCTCTTCGGATTGAAGAATGTTTCGAGTGACATGGTATTGGTTTGGTTAATTAGTAGAAAGCAGTAGCCTGCACGGCTGCACGTGCATTGTAACACTTTAGGGGCGTATTTGCAACTTTTTTAAGGGTAAATTCACCCGGAACCCCTTTTTTGGTGCAGGAAATTCCGTCGTCAGAGCTCAGTGGGGAGGGTATCCATCCAGTTGTTGAGGATTTCGACAGCGGCGGCCTGGTCAATGATGGGTTTGAAGTTTTTAGCCTTTTTGCCTGCCTGGTGGAGTTTCTCCTGTGCGGCGGTGGTGGTCAGGAATTCATCTACATAGAGCAGGGGCAGCTCCGGCAGGGCGGTGCGGAGCTTCTCCCCGAACGCGCGTACCTTGGCGCAGGCGCTGCCCTCTGTGCCATCCAAGCGCAGGGGAAGCCCCAGCACCAGGGTGCGGATGCCTCTCTGCTGCACCAGCTCACGGATGCGGGCGATGGGCTCGGTGTGCCGCAGGTGGATGCTCTCCACGGGGTGTGCCAGGATGCCGCAGGCATCGGTGGCAGCAATGCCGATGCGGGCTTCTCCGTAGTCGATGCCGAGGGCGGGGTGCATGGTGCGGGCAGGGGTCAGATGAGCTTGTCCGGGAGGTCGGCCACGACTTTCTTGATGTTGTCGGCAGCATCTCGGCGGGCCACCAGCAGGGCATCCCCGGTGTCCACGACGATGAGGTCATCCACGCCCACCAGTGCCACATGTTTGCCGGAGGTGGAGAAGACGATGTTGCCGGAGGCATCGACGGTGCTGACGGGGGTGTTGGTCGAGTTCGCGTTTCCCTTGTCCTCCAGATACTTGCCGACGGAAATCCAGGAGCCGACGTCGTCCCAGTCGAAGGTGGCCTCGAAGTTCAGCACGCGGTCGGCTTTCTCCAGCAGGGCAAAGTCGATGGAAATGGGTGTCAGTTTCGGGAACTCATCGGTGATGAAAGCGGGCAGCTCATCGGTGGCGGTCAGGCGGTTGATGAAGTCGGCCAGCTCCGGACTGTGGGCGGACAGCTGGGAGCGCACGTGGGCCACGTTCCAGATGAACATGCCGGCGTTCCAGGAGAAATTGCCGGAGGCCAGGTACTGCTCTGCGGTGGCGGTGTCAGGCTTTTCGCGGAAGCGGACGACCTCGTAGCAGTTGTGCGAGAGGGCGGCGTCCTCCAGCTTGCCGGCGCGCTCGATGTAGCCGTAGGAGGGGCAGGGCCAGGTGGGCTTGATACCGATGGTGATGAGAGCGTTCTCCCGCCCGGCCAGGGAGAGGGCATCTGCTGCCAGCTCGCGGAAGGCGGGGGCGTTGGTGATGAGGGCGTCACTGGGGATGATTATCATGTTGGCCTGCGGGTCGCGGGCGGCGATGAGACCGATACCGAGGGCTACGGCGGGGGCTGTGTCGCGGCGCGTCGGTTCGGCCACGATGTTCTCCGCGGGCAGGGAAACGGCCTGTCGGCGCACCTCTGCCTCCTGCAGGTGATTGGTGAGGATGAAGATGTTTTCTGCCGGGACGATGCCGGAGAGCCGCTCAATGGCCTGGCAGAGCAGGGTGCCGCTGCCGAATAGATCCAGAAGCTGTTTCGGGCGGGCATTACGGGAAAGCGGCCAGAATCGTGTGCCGCTGCCGCCGGCAAGTATCAGGGCATAATTACTCATGACGGGTGGATTATAACGCCGCATATTCCTGCGGTCAAGGCGCTTTTGTGCCAGAGCCCCGCGCGTGACGCGCTGCTTTCATGTGTCCCAAAGATTCGGCATAAACATCCATTATACACTAAAAATCGAATCGTTTTGTCAAATATCCACCGGTGGGGTATCATGCAGCCCATTCATTGGCAGAAGTTCCTGTTAGTTTTTAATGCCGACGAAAGTCGCTTACTTTTAATTCGTCAATCGTCATTCGTCATTCGTAAATCAACGTGTCCCCAATCGTTGGGACACGTATGCGCGCTGCTGCGAGGTCGCAAAAAAAGGTTTGCGGACGGTGGAGAAATATGTTAGCGTGCCGAGAGCAGGTTATGTTGAATGTGCTAAAATCGTCATTTTTGTCCGGTATCTGTATCGGTATTGCCGGTTTCGGGTATCTGGCGCGTCCCGATATCGTGGGGAGTGTGTTGTTTACCTTTGCGCTCATCGCTGTGGTGAACTATAAGCTGAAGCTCTATACCGGGACGGCGGGCTTCATCACCCGAAATGAGGTGGGGCACATGCTGCTGGTGCTGTTCGGGAATATCCTGGGCTGTGCTGCCATGGCGGCGATGACGCGGCTCTCGGCGATGCCGCTGCAAGAGACGGCTCAGGCTCTGCTGGCCGATAAACGCCTGATAGTCGGCCCGGTCAACGGCGGGCTGCTGGCCATCGGCTGCGGATTCATCATGACCACGGCGGTGACCTTTGCGCGCAAGGGAAATCCGTTGCCCATGCTCTTCGGGGTGCCGCTCTTCATTACCTGCGGCTTCCCGCACTGTGTGGCCGATGCGTTCTTCTACCTCTGCGCGCCGATGGCCTACTGGGCGGCCAACCTCGCGGATATCCTGCTCTTCTACGCCGCTATCGTGGTGGGGAACTTTGTCGGCTGCAACACCTATCGCTGGGTATCCGGCTCCAATCCGGAGTGAAGGCTGAAACAATTCAGAATTAATATTTTAGAGTTAAGAATGTTAAGTTTCGCGGGCAGAGACCGCGGAACTTCCCTCAATCTGCAATACGAATTTTGTATTCTATGGGTTTTCTGCGTGCTTGCCTTGTGGGGGAAAGAGGAGTATAATGCGCCGCATATGAATCTTCCCATTCGCCCTCGCCGTAATCGTAAGTCTGCCGGAGTTCGTGGTCTGATGCGTGAGACCGAGCTCACGGCTGCGCATCTGATATACCCGATGTTTGTGCAGGAGGGGGAGGAGGATACCCCTATTGAGTCGTTGCCGGGCTGTACCCGGTGGAGTGTGGCGGGTATCGTGGGAGAATGCCGCCGGCTGTACGCGCTGGGGATTGGGTGTGTGGATTTGTTTGCCGTGGTGCCGGAGGAGAAGAAAGATGCCGCCGGTAGCGAGGCTTGGAACCCGGAGGGTGTGGTGCCCCGTGCCATTCGCGCCATCAAAGCGGCGGTGCCGCAGATGGTGGTGATGACGGATGTGGCGCTTGACCCATTCAACAGCTATGGGCAGGACGGTATCGTCCGCGAATATGAGGATGGCTCTTATGAGATTCTCAATGATGAAACGGTAGTGGCACTCTGCCGCCAGGCGCTCTGTCATGCCCGCGCCGGGGCAGATATCATTTCCCCCAGCGATATGATGGACGGCCGCATCGCTGCACTGCGCGCGGCGCTGGATGCCGAGGGCTTCGAAAAGGTATCGCTGATGAGCTACACCGCCAAGTATGCCTCGGCGCTGTACGGACCGTTCCGTGGTGCGCTGGGCAGTGCGCCCAAGTTTGGTGACAAGAAGACGTACCAGATGGACCCTGCCAATGCCCGCGAGGCGCTGCGAGAGGCGGCGCTGGATGCTGCGGAGGGGGCCGATTTCCTGATGGTGAAGCCGGCGACGCTGTATCTGGATGTGATAGCAGCCATGCGGGCAGCGACCTCTCTGCCAATAGCGGCCTACCATGTGAGTGGCGAGTATCTGATGGTGAAGGCGGCAGCGGCTTCCGGCTGGCTGGATGAAAAGCAGGTGATGCTGGAGAGTCTGCTGTCTGTCCGCCGCGCCGGGGCTGATATGATACTGACCTATGCCGCCCCTCAGGTGGCAGAATGGCTGCGCGAGTAAAAGACTGTGTGCTGAAGCATGCCTATGCCGCCCTCTCGACCACGTTTTATGCGCCGCCTGCGGGTGGATGTACTGCTGCTCCTGCTTGTCGTGGCGGGGGTACTGATGGGGCTGCGCCTGTATGGGTCAGCTGGTGGCGGTGAAGGCGGGGTGGAATGGCTCGCCGCGCCCTATGCGGAGGAGGAAGCCTTCACCGTGCAGCAGGAGGCGCACGACACCCTCCGGGTGGATGCGATGCCGAAGAGCGGACCACCGGTTCGTTTCCTCATGTTCAATGTGAAGAATTATTTTGTGGCCGGTGAGCAGCAGCGCTCGCGCTATACCTCCTCTCCCAAACCGGAGGAAGAACGAGAAGCGGTGGCAGAGGTCATCGCCTCGGTGCGTCCGTCGGTGGTCGGGCTGGTGGAAATCGGCGGGCCGCTGGCGCTGGAAGATTTGCGGCGGCGGCTGTTGCAGCGCGGGTTGGATTATCCGTACCACTATGTCCTGACGCGTGGCGGGGAGGATCGCGCGCTGGCAGTGCTGTCGATGTACCCGATGGTGCAGAACCACTCGCAGCGTGATTACGGACTGTACGGTCAGCAGCGACGCAAGCTGCTGCGTGGGATACTGGATGTGGTGGTGCGAGCGGAGGACGGCCGCTTGTTCCGCGTGCTGGGTGCGCATCTCAAGTCGCGCGTGAGTGATGATGCCGCCGCTGCGGCATCGCTGCGCCAACGCGAGGCGCATACCCTGGCGCTCTATATCCGCGAGGTGATGGCGCAGCAGCCGAATCTGCCGATAGTGGTGTATGGCGATTGGAATGACAACCCATCTGATGCAGCCGTGCGGATACTGGAGCAAGGCGTCAGCAACCACTCAGCCTTGAGACGTATCAGGGCGACCGATTCGCGCGGTGAGGAATGGACGCACTACTACCGCCGCGGTAATTCGTACAATACCTTTGACCAGATATTCGTCAATACTCCGCTGCGTCGCCGCATGAAGAGCGCAGACGCCGAAGGGGTAGTCGATATCCCCGCTGCGCGGTGTGCCAGTGATCACCGAGCCGTGTGGTGCGAGCTGCGCTGAGAGGGACTCAGTGGGTCGGCTTCTGGATGAAGTGAGTCTGGCGGATGAAGTCTGCCCACTTGGCGTAGCGCTCCAACGAACCGGGAGCCCCATCCCATCGCGACAGTTCATCAGCCATGTCGGCAGCCTCTTCATAGCGCTTGAGCTCCAGCAGGGCGGTGATAGCCCCGGTGGCTGCACGGTGGAAGGCGAGGAGCTCCGCGCTCTCCGGGTTTCGCCCGGGTGCGGGATGCATGGCCAGCAGCTTGCGGTAGGCTGTGAGGGCTGCTTCGTAAGCATTGGCCCGGGCGCAGATGGCTCCGTGGTGCAGCAGGCCGGTGAACTGCCAGAGACGCGGCAGCCCGGGAACTTCGATACATTTGCCGGAGGCTTCCATCGCTTGTTGCAGGGCTGATGGGGTGCCTTCCAGGGTGTATTTGTTGGAGAGGGTGATGTAGGTGAGCGCTCGTGCGATGGACGGCAGTTCCTCCTCCTTGCTGAGCAGGTGGCGCAGCAGCTGCTCGGCTTCCTCGCCGCGGTTGATACGAATCAGAACCTGGGCGCGGTGGATGGTGGCGCGGTTCTTCATCTCCGGGTATTTCTCCGCGCAGGCGGCGTAGATATCAGCCGCCTCCTTGAGGGAGGAGAGGGTGCCGATGTATTCCTTCTCGCGGGCTGAGAGGAAGGTGGCTTTCTGCGCAAATTCGCCGAGCGGCTCGTTGTTGTGCAGGCGGGTCAGGCGGACATAGGCTTCTGCATGGCGCCCCATGAGCGAGAGTCGGTTGGCCAGGTGGATGTTGAGCACCCCGCGGACGTGGGCGTTCTTCGCCTTGTCGGCGGCTCGGGCGATGCGTTCGCAGATGAGGTTTTCCGTTTCGTCGCGACGATCGGGGGGCGATGATTGCCGCAGCGCTTCTTCACGCAGTGCATAGTAGCGCAGCAGCTGATGGGGTGTCAGTCCATCAGTGGACATGTTCTCCAGCTCCTGTGCCACCGTCAGCGGTGATTCGCTCATGCTCATCCACGCCGTGTCGAGGCGGACATCAATCTGAGAATTGGGTGAGAGCTGCAAGGCTCGGAGCTGCTCGAGGCATTCTCTGGCCAGAGCGGGGTTCTTCTCCATGTTGAAGAGAGCACGCATGGCCAGCACCTCAGCGCGAATCTCCGGGGCGAGATCAGTCCGCTGCATGATGTCCTGCTCCATCTCCGTGTCTCCGCAGCGCATCGCGCAGAGCAGGGCGTTGGCGAAAGCAACGGGGCGCAGTTCACCCGATGCCACTTCAGCGCTCTGCAGGAAAAGCCGGGCAGCAGTGGAGGGGGAATCCGCCGACAGCCAGGCGCGATAAAAATCTTTGCGTGGAAAATTGCCGGTGACCTGGCTGAGGTAGAGCTCGGCCTCCTTGGTCTGCCCCCGTTCCAGCAACATGCGGGTCTGCTCCAGCAGGATGAGCTGGGTCGGTGGTTCGTTGGGGAACATAGCCAGCGCTGAGTTGGCGCAGCTGTTGTCGAGCGGTAGTTTGCCGGAGAGGTCGTTGTTGAGCAGATGCTGCATGATGAGCATCGCCATGGAGGCTCGGTAGGGTTTCTCTGTATCAATCATCCACTCTTTGAGCTTAGCTCGGGCAAACTCACTGCTGCTGAAGGCTTTGTGGGCGGTCAGTCGGCGGAAGGCGTCGGGCAGCAGAGGGGATTCGGGGTTGGTTGAGATGAAATGCAGCAGGGTTTCCTCACCCTTGCCGTGTACCTGACCGATGGTTGTGGGGTCTTCTTCCTCATCGGTATCGGTAGAGGTCGGCTCGGTAGTGGTAGCTGCGGTCGCACCGCTGCGAGCTGCCGCTTCCTCCTGAGCATACAGTACCTCTGCCAGGGTCAGTCGAACTCGCTGGCGGATGTTCAGTGGGAGGCTGCGATCATCCTCCATCTTGCGGCACAGTTGAATGGCATCGGCATACTGCCCCTTCTGTCGCAGGTTTTCTACCTCCAGCAGATGCAGAACGGGGATGAACTCCGGGTGTTTGTCGGTCATACCGCGCAGGAGCTCCAGAGCGGTATTGTCCTGGCTCTGCGGTTGCTGGAGCCAGAACTCTGCCAGTGCTGCTGCGGCGGTCTCAGCGATTTCGGGGTTGCGACTGGTGGCCAGAGGGGGAACTACCGTGGCAAAATCGACATCCGGGCTCTGCCAGGCGCAGTACAGCAGAGCCCTGGCTGCGTAGGGATAGAGCTCGTGCTCCTCCGGCACGGCGCTGAGATATCGTGCCGCTTCAGGCATGCGCTTGAGGTCCACCAGTGCCCGCCCTCGCCAGAAATCTGCCTCCGGTCCGGTTTCCCCGATAAGGCTTTGCAGGGCTCCCGCAGCATCGCCCCGGCGGAGCTGCTGTTCAGCCTGCTGAACCGAGGCCTGGAGTGCAGGTGCCAGCAGGGTAAAGAGGAGAGGAAGAAGGCGTATGTTCATGTGCTGAGAGAGAGATGGTTATTGCTGCGTGTATTTGCCCTCCAGCCAGAGGTACTGGTTGATATAGCGCATGCCGGAGCCGGTCAGTACCGGGTTCTTACTGTTATTTTTGACTCGGTTGGCTGTGCAATTCTGCTGCACGGTGGGGCGGGGGACACAGGAAATGACAACGGGTTTGCTGACTTTCTCTGTTGCAGGATAGACGGCGATGGGCACCCCCTCGGCGGTAAAGGCCATGTCGAGAGATACCGGGCGTTTTTTCCAGTCGCCTTTGTAGAGGAAGGGATGACGCTGCAGCAAATCCATAGTCCCTACGCAGGGGACACGCACGCGATAGTGCTCTTTCAGTGAGGCAAGATAGCGACTGATGGAAACCTGATGCCCGTCCTTGCAGTGCTTCAGCAGGGGGGCGATATCGAAGCCGACCAGATTGAGCCCGTTGAAGATGCCATGCTTGTTGGCGGGAGGGGAGAATTTGTCGTAATGCCGGTTAATCATCAGGCAAATCTCAAGGTGCAGGTGGGCGCGGGTGCGGTTGAGCCCCACACCTGAGTAACCCAGCCGACCGATTCGGTTGCCGGTGCCGACCCGTTGCCCCTCCCGGCAGCTGATTTCGGCCAGATGGGCGTAGAGGGTATAGATGGTTCCTTCGGGAACACGGTGGGCGATGACAACGTAGCGGCCGTAGTTACTCAATCCAGGGTTGTGGCTGGTGTAGACGACCGTGCCGGGTGCTACCGGTCGGATATCATCCTGCGGCTCCTGATTGGCATCACGCTCGATGGGGCTGATGTCGATACCCTCGTGCAGTTTGCTGTAGATGATTTCGTTGTTCTGCAGGCGGATGGGGGTGCGGACAAAACCATAGGAACCTGCCTGCCAGGGTTTGGAGGCAATGCCCTCGAAGGTGCGGTCGACGTACATGTAGAACTTCTCGTTGTCGCCACTGAACAGGGCATCGTTGTTCGTGGGCAGGCGAAACACCGGGTCTGCCACCGCGGCACTGAGCCACGCTGCCAGGCAGAACCAGGTGCTCAGAATGACGAGAAAAAAACGCATGGATGGGAAACGCTGAGTTTATTCGGCGGCGTACAGCTGCGGGATGATGCGCCCTGTGGCATCGCGCTTGATCTTGGCATCTTTCGGCACCTCAAGCTTGGGTCGGGGGTCTTCATCGCGGTAGCGTTTCTCCTCAATCTCGGGTTCCGCCGGGTCGACGACCTCGCCGATGCGCTTGAGATCGTAACCGTTGAGCCCGCTCCAGATGACGAGGCGTCCATCGCTGATACCCTGGTCGATGAAGAGCGGGGGCATGGCCATGGAGTTGGCTACGGGCAGGATCTTACGCCCGGTATTGTTCAGCGTCTGCGTGTAGAGGCGGGAGCGGTATTCCTCTTTGACGTAGAGGACCACGCCGTAGGTTCCGTCGTCATTGAGGAAGGAGCGGAACTTCTTGAAGTGCTTGAGCGCCAACATGGGCATGCGGTTGTAGTACACCCCGTTGTACAGGATGTTGAAAGAGGCGCCCGCTTCGGCTGTGTCGGACTCGGTAAGGAAGAAAAGCGGATAGGGCTTCTGCTGTTGGCAGCTGACCATCAGCCCCGCCGCTACTGCAGCGAGCGAGAGCGATATCTTGTGGAAACGCGTCATGTATGGTAAAGAGGTGAGAATTGGAACGCCCTCCATCCTACTATATTTTTCGTGCTATTTCCAGCATAAAGATTGCCTGCATCTGACATTGCTCCGAAGTGTGAGATGCGGTGCACAAAAAAAGACCCGGCTTTCTGCAAAGCCGGGTCCGAGAAAAATATACTGTCAGAAGCTTCAGCTGAGCGTGGGCTTCTTGGCGCGGCGGACAGCACCGAAGCGCTTCTGGAACTTGTCGATACGACCCTCCGTGTCCACGAACTGGTTCTTACCGGTGAAGAAGGGGTGGGAGTCGGAGGTGATACCGCAGGACACAACATAGTGCTCAACGCCGTCGATTTCCTCCTTCTTGGCGGAGGTCACGGTGGAGCGGGTGATGAAGCGGCGGCCCGTGGTGATGTCCACGAACACAACAGGATTGTACTTGGGATGGATGTCTGCCTTCATAATGATTTTCGGCTGCGTTACCGTCGCAGCGCGCAGTAATACTACAGGTTTCCTGATGAATGTCAAGCCGTATTTTCAATTTTTTGCATCATTGCACCCGCAATCTTTGGTGTGCGTGTGGCCGCATTGCGAGGTTTGTGCAGCCAAATAGATAGAAAGTCTGATTGACACAGCGTTTTGTCCCGGGTATCATCGCAGGGATATGAGTACAACTGTAACGATTCATGAAGACGGCATGCGCTGCCGTACCATCTGGGAACCTTCGGGACAGCAGTGTTGCACCGATGTCGCCGCTGCCATCGGCGGTCGAGGCGAGTATCCGACCCCAGCGGCTATGATGGCAGCCTCTGTTGCCTCCTGCATGCTCAGCATGGTGGCTCATACCGGTGTCAATAAGGGCTTCTCCACGACCGGAGTTCAAATTGAGAGCGGTTATGAGACTAACGACAAGGGTGGTATCTGTGCGCTGGTTTTCCGGGTGACGGTGCCGATGGCCACGACTCCGCAGGTGCGGCGTATGATAGAGGCCGCTGTAGCTCATTGCCCGGTCGGAGCCATCATCGACCCGGCTGTAGAGAAAAAAATCAGCTGGAGCTGGGGTGAGTGATGATTTTCCCCGGCAGCTCTTCGGTACCCGGCTGCCGGGGAATCCTCCATCATCTCGTGAGCGGGAGTCGGTTGATTGGCAACGCTGCATTATTGACGTTGTGGCGTCGAGAGGTTTCTTTCGGCCATGTTTTGCGTCAAAAAGACGTGGCGGTGAGCAGAAAAAAAACGATTTATCAAAAAAAAGTCTTGCCTGTGGGGAAGAAATCAGTATAATAGCCCCGCTTCCACGCTTCCGCCTGACGGGTGAGGAGCGAAGGACAATGCGGATGTAGCTCAGTGGTAGAGCGCAACCTTGCCAAGGTTGATGTCGTGGGTTCGAATCCCATCATCCGCTCTCTTCCTGCTCTCGGGCAGGGTACCACAGCAGACGATAAGTCACACGCGGATGTAGCTCAGTGGTAGAGCGCAACCTTGCCAAGGTTGATGTCGTGGGTTCGAATCCCATCATCCGCTCTCTTCCCGCTCTCGGGCGGGTACCACAGCAGACGATAAGTCACACGCGGATGTAGCTCAGTGGTAGAGCGCAACCTTGCCAAGGTTGATGTCGTGGGTTCGAATCCCATCATCCGCTCTGAGGAGCAGTACATGGTACTGCTCTTTTTGTTTACTTGCAGCGGTGGCAGAGGGGACAACAGGGGAAGCCCCGATTTTCTTCAAGGTGTACTCAGAGCGAGTACTACAGTATCAGCATGCAGTCCCCGTAGGAGAAGAAGCGGTAGCGCTGCTCCACGGCCTGTCGGTAGGCCTCCATGATGAGCTCTTTCCCGGCAAAGGCGCAGACAAGCATGATGAGCGTGCTCTGCGGGAGGTGGAAGTTGGTGAGCAGGGCATCCGTCACCTTGTATTCAAAACCGGGGTAGATGAAGATGTTGGTGTCGCCGTAGCCGGGGGGCAGGGGGCGACCGTGCCGGGCGGCCAGGGTTTCCATGACGCGGACGCTCGTGGTGCCCACGGCGATGACTCGCTGCGCGGCTTCGATGGCGGCAGAGGTGGCCTCCGGCATGAAGAAGCTCTCCGTGTGCATATGGTGGTCCTCTATCAATTCTGCCTTGACGGGACGGAATGTGCCCACGCCAACATGCAGCGTCACGAATGAATGAGGCACGGCGGCCAGAATTTCCGGCGTGAAATGCAACCCTGCGGTGGGGGCGGCGATAGCGCCCTCATGCGCGGCATAGACGGTCTGGTAGCGCTCCTTGTCGGCGGGCTCGCTCTCGCGGTTCATGTAGTGCGGGAGGGCGAGCCGTCCGTATGTTTCTACATCCACGGGTTTGTCCCAGCGGATGAAACGATACCCCTCATCGTCAATGGCTTCTACGGTGCCGGTGGCCTCACCCACCTGCACCGTGCGCCCTATTTTCATCTTTTTCCCCGGGCGCACCATGCACTTCCACACAAGCTCGCCCATCATGCCGGCGCGGACGAGCTCGATACCGCCGTCATTGCTGAAATATCGGGCGGGAATGACCTTGGTATCATTGAGGACGAAGTGGTCACCCGGCTGTACGTAGTCGAGGATATCGCTGAATCTGCGGTGCTCAATGAGCCCGCTGTCGCGGTGCACCACCAGCATGCGGCTGGCGGCTCTGTCCGGCAGCGGGCGGTCGGCAATGAGCTCTTCCGGCAGGTGATAATCGAAATCGACGGTACGCACGGCTTTGTGTGGGCAGAGGCTATCAGCAGGGGAAGATTTCGATGCGGCGCAGCACTTCATCGCGGCCAAGCACCTGCATGATGACATCGATGCCGGGGCCGGCGTGGGTGCCGGTGAGCGCCATGCGCAGCGGGAACATCATGGCCCCGACCTTGACGCCTTGTTCCTTGGTCATGGGCTTCACGAGCTTCATGGCATCTTCCCCGTTCCACTCCGGCAGCTCGCGGGCGGCGGCGGCGAAGAGATTGAGCATGTCGCGGGCGTTGTCCTGCAGCTTGGCCATGGATTCTGCCTCATACTCCAGCACCTGGACCCACTTCACCCAGGCGGGGGTCTCGCTGAGCAGCTGCACCTTGGTCTGCACACTGGGCAGCGTCTCGCGCAGCTGCGGCGTGTCCTGCAGCCCGGCGGCGGTGCAGAAGGGGAGAGCCAGCTCTACAAACTTCTGCGGTTCCAGGCGCATGATGTGCTGCTGGTTCATCCACTTGCACTTGGTGATATCGAACTTGGCGGCGGCGCGGTTCACATTTTCCAGAGAGAAGAGGTCGATGAGCTGCTGCTTGGTGAACACCTCGTCATCGCTCTTCGGACTCCAACCCAGCAGGGCTATGAAATTGATAACCGCATCCGGCAGGAAACCCTCCTCCGGGTAGTTGCCCAGCTGGGCGCCCACGTCGCGCTTGCTCATCTTGGAACCGTCCGGATTCTGGATGAGGGGAATGTGGGCATACACCGGCGGCTCGATACCGAAAGCGTCAAAGAGCTGGAGGTGCTTGAACGTGTTCATGATGTGGTCCTCACCGCGAATGACGTGCGTGATTTTCATCTCAATGTCATCCACCACGTTGACCAGGTGGAAGATGTAGGAGCCGTCCGTGCGTTTCACCACCATGTCCGGGGTGTTGTCCACATTGTTGTAGTCCACGGAAATATCGCCGCAGACGAGGTCATGCAGCGTCATGACACCCTCGCGCTTGAAGCGGAAGCGCCAGACCGTGCCCTCGCTGGTGCCGGGAATCTCATCGCCGTTCTTGTCGCGCTTGTTGGGAGCAGGGCACTCATACACGCGCCCCATGTCCACCAGCTTCTGGAAGTAGCGGTCATAGATGTCCTTGCGCTGGCTCTGGTAGTAGGGAGCATAGTCGCCGCCCTTGCCTTCGCCTTCATCCCAATCCAGCCCGAGCCATTCCATGCCGGTGAAGATAGCCTTCATGGCATCTTCCACATGGCGTTCCTGGTCGGTGTCTTCGATACGCAGGATGAATGTGCCACCCATCTTGCGGGCAAAGAGGTAGTTGAAGAGGGCGGTGCGGGCTCCGCCGATGTGCAGATAGCCGGTCGGGGAGGGTGCAAAGCGTGTGCGGACATTCGTTGACATGCGCGCCTTATACACCTTTTGCCCGATTTTTTCAAGCGCAAACCGTGACTTGACCGGGCTCATTTGGGGAGTGACGGCGATTAAACTTGCCCGCCTGAGTCAAAAATGCTAGATTAGTGCGGGTGTATTGTAGCCGATTATGATACGTCAGACATTCACAGGATTAGTGTTGCTGCTGGGCGTACCTCTTCTTTGTGCGCAGGAGGAGGCAGTCGAGGAGGCTGTAGACGTGGCTCGGACGGCAGATTGGTGCCGAGAGGCTGCAGCGGCCGGTGATGCAGCGGCGCAGTACGAGCTGGCACGGTGTTATTTCACGGGTTCCGGCGTGGCTGTATCGCAGAAAAAAGCGTTGGAGTGGTTGCGTAAGTCGGCCGAGCAGGGCTATGCTGAGGCTCAGTGCAATCTGGCAGAGTGCTATGCAGATGGAGTTGGGGTGGATAAAAATGCGTATGAAGCCGCCGTCTGGTGGGTCAAGGCCGCTAAACAGAACCACCCCGAAGCGCAATACAGACTGGGCGTGGCACACCTGCGCGGAGAAGGGGTCGTACAGAGTGATATGCTGGGGCTGGCCTGGCTGAGACGCACGGCTGCGCAGAATCACACAGAAGCCCTGTATCATCTGGGCTTCTGCCATCTGAAAGGTACGGGAGGCGAGCCCAACCCGGCAGAAGCTGTGTCGCTGTTCCGCCGGGCGTCGGAGCAGGGCCATGCTCAGGCCTGCTACTGGTATGCAGTCTGTCTGCAGGAGGGAACAGGGGTACAAAAAAATCCCACACAGGCGGTAGAGTACCTGCTGCGTTCGGCTGATGGACTCTGCGATGCTGCTGCGTTCCGCTTGGCATTGTGTTATGAGCGTGGCTGGGGTGTGGCCCCGGATGCGGCTGCTGCCTTCGATTGGTGTTGGCGGGCAGCAGAAGCGGGTATGCCTGAAGCCCGGTTCAGATTGGGGGCATGGCTGGAAGAGGGGTTCGGTTGTAAAGCGAATACTGAAAAAGCCCTCAAATGGTATAAAAAAGCAGCGGACGCAGGGCATAGGGAGGCTCAGAACCGCTTGAATATCCTCAATGAGAAAAAGCCTGCAAAGGCAGAGGAATAATGAATTGTCCGGATTCTTGGGCGGAGTGGCTCCGATTTGGCGGTGGTGCGTTGTTGCTCCTGCTCGGGCTTATGGTTGCCGCAGTCAACTGGGGTATTTTGTTCTACAACATTTGGCATGGTCTGATTAAGAAAGATGCTAAACATTCCTCATTTGTCCCGCTCATTGCCTTTTTGGGTATAGTGGCAGGGGGGCATCTCCTGTCGCCCTTCCGTCCGCATCTGGCATGGCTGGTTTTTCTGGATGCCGCTACATTGTCTTTCCTGTGCGGTCTTGTCTGTTTGCCGCTGCGTCAGAAAGAAAAAACAGACAGATGATTGATTTAATTCAGAAATCAATAGAAGCAGAGAGTAAGAGACTTTCTGAGTGTGAGGGGCAGCTGAGGCAATACATGTCCGGCGGCGGACTGAGCTTTCTGGTGGAATGGTGGGAAAAAGAAGATTTGCTTCTTGTTGAAAACGCTCACCTTCTTTTCATTTTTGCAGATGGTACCTATATGGATTTTCTGCTGCACCGTCCTATTGCGGAAAGATTAAGCAGCGTTCTGGCAGAATACGGAATCAAGTGGGCAGCCCGAATGGAGCTTCAATTTGATTCCTGCATCCTGTATCCTCCGCAATGCGCGGGGCAACCGTTTTACAATCCGGATGGTTCTATCCGCAGTGAATATATTCATTCTGCAAGGCGAAAAGGAACATGAAGCCGTCATCAGGCAGAATAGGAATAGATTAGGCTTGCTTTGCGCTTGATGCTGTGGGAAAATAGGTGCATGAGATACACCCATGCTGTGATAACCGGGGCTTCATCCGGATTTGGTGAGGCGTTTGCCCGACGTCTGGCGAGGGGGTGTGCCCATGTAGTCCTGGTGGCGCGGCGCGGGGAAGTTCTGCATGCGCTTGCAGATGAGTTGAGAGATTCGTATCCCGGATTGAAGATAACGGTGCATCCCTGTGACCTGTCAGAAACGGCTGCTCGTCAGCAATTGATTGCGTCATTGGAAGGCTTATCGGAAGGAAAAATCCTGCTGGTGAATAATGCCGGACTTGGGGATTACGGAGAATATGCCGCCAGCGAGCCGGAGCGCAACCACTGTATGTTGCAGGTAAATGTGGTGGCTGTTGCAGAACTGACGCGGGCGTTGCTGCCTCGCATGCGGAAACAGGGTGGCGGCATTATTAACATCGCTTCTCTGGCCGCAGATTTGTTCATCCCGGATTTTGCCATATACGCCGCATCGAAGGCGTTTGTTGCGTCATTCAGCGAGGCTGTCCGTCTGGAGGTTCGCGCGGATGGAATACCGGTTGTAGCGGTGTGCCCCGGCCCTGTTCATACGGGATTTGGAGATGTGGCTCGTCGCCACGGATGCACCAACGGCTATTCTCCTTTCAAAAAATGGTTTTATACGCCCATTCCCACGGTGGTGAATGGAGCGGTATCTGCCTTGGAACGCGGCAAAGCCCGCTTTTATCCCTCTTTGAGGATTCGACTGGCCGGATTGCTGGTTCGGAATCTGCCCCTTTGGGTACTGCGCCTGGTAATGGGACGGCGGCCGCGTCAAGTATCTCTCCTCGACGAAACATGAAACAACAATCGCCGAACAAAAAGAAAGGCTTCCGTACATGGTTCGGATGGGGGCTGCTCGGGGTATTGGCTCTGGCGGCAGGGTCTCTCTATACCCCCTATCCGCTTCAGCTGGCTCGATTCTGCCTCAGCTCTCCTGAGCCGCAGAAACCGGTAGCGCAGCCTCCGGCTCCCCCCGCAGTAGCTGATGCGGATAAGAAACAGCCTCAACCGGAGACGGTGGTGGCGCCTGTGGTTGAGACAGCGGCACCGTGGCGCCCGGATAACACCTTTACGATGCCGGATATTGTGCTGCCTCCGTTCCCTCCGGCTCTGCCGGAGAAAGTAGAGAGCGGTACGTTTGAGCACGTGAACGAGTTGGGCGCCGGTATCAATATGCGCAGTGGCGTGACGTTCAAACCGGGCTCTACTGCCTCCGTCGATCGCAAGGTGAAGGATGCCTACGTCGTGCAGATGTCGCTGAGTCTGTACCAACCTGAGGCGGCTACCGGGGAGGAGCTGAAGCTGGTCAATCCGAAACTGCCGATGGTGCTGAATCAGTATGATGCGCTGATGCAGCAGGCGCAGGTGTCTCCGTGGTTCCACTCGCTCTATCTCCACAAGCAGAACCGGATTCGCAAGAATGCCGCCACGCTTGACAGATTGCTTGATCGGCACAACTTCTATGATACCGACACCATTCTACAGATTTCGGCGCCGGATACCGGGCGCAAGGTGCTGTGGATGCAGGCGGACATGGATGTCGTGTCTGACGGGTCGGATGGTGATCGCCTGCCGAAAATGTCGGACAAGGTGATGAAGAGTGATTACTACCAGCCTTCCACCTCGTACCGCTGGCGCAAGGTCGGTAAGACTCCCAATCCGCTCCTGGCCAAGTGGGAAGACCGTCTGGAAAAACTGAAGAAAGACAGCAAGAGCTCCAAAGATGCCATCGAGCACGCCCGTACCGTGGTGGCCGATCTCAAGCTCTTCAGTTTCCTGCTGGCCGAGTATGACCCTTTCATCGTCATCCCGCTCACCTTCAAGGAGGGGAAAGACGACACCTATCGTCCGCAGCCGGGGGATTACGCCGCCGTCGTGGTGGATAACCGGGTATTTCCGGCATTGGTGGGAGATTACGGCCCTAAGTTCAAGACGGGCGAAGCCTCCCTGCGCCTGAGCAAGCTGGTGAATCCCCGCGCGACGTCCTATGCCCGTGCCGTATCCCATCTGGGGGTGTCCTATATCATCTTCCCGGGGTCTAAGGAGGAGAAGAACGGACCGCCTGATTATGACCGACTCAACAGCCGGGTGCAGGAGCTGCTGAATGAAATAGGCGGACTGGGGCCGGAAGCTGAGTTCCAGGTAGTGGAAGACCAACTCAAACCGAAACATTAACGATACATGATAGCCTTTCTTCGAGGAACGATAGCAGAAGCCATGCCGCAATGCCTGGTGCTGGATGTCAATGGCGTGGGCTATGAGGTCCAGGTACCGCTTTCGACCTTTGATGCGGTCAATCCGATAGAGGGAAAGACGGTGATGCTGAAGATTCATATGCACATCCGCGAGAATTCGCAGGTGCTATATGGTTTTGCCACGGATGCGGAGCGTGATATCTTCCGGCTGTTGATAGACCGCGTGAGCGGTATCGGCCCCGCCACCGCCATTTCTATCCTCAGTGGGCTGAATGTCAGCGCGTTCAAGCAGGCCGTCGTCAGCGGTGATACGCAGGCCATCGCCCGCGCCAAGGGGGTGGGTAAGCGCACGGCGGAGCGCATCATTCTGGAACTCAAGGATAAGGTTGGACTCGCCTCTACCTGGGAGGCTCAGCAGCAGGGGACGACATCAGAGGCCGCCGGTGATGCCGAACTGGCTCTGGTGGCTCTGGGATTCAAGCAGACGGAAGCGCGCAAGGCGATTGCTGCGCTCGTAAAGGAAAATCCACAGGCCGCTACGGACGAGTTGATTCGTGGTGCGCTGCGGCGCATGAGCTGATGAGCACGACCCCAACCACAGAGGGCGACTTGCTCAAGTCTGTTTCCCGCAGCTTCTACCTGAGTATGGCCTGGTTGCCGGAGGAGATGCGCCCCGGTATATCCCTGGCGTATCTGCTGGCTCGGGCGACGGACAGTGTGGCGGATACCTCCACGGCGACTTCGGAGAGACGCCTGGATACGCTCCGGCTGATGGGGAGGGCGGTGGCCGGGCAATGTAGGACGGAGGAGCTCGCAGAGCTGCGCTGCCGCTTAGGCGGAGTCATGGCAGATGCTCAGATGAAAGCTGCGGAAAAGACACTCCTGCAACGATTCGGTGAATGCCTGGAGATGCTCTCGACACTGCCTCCGAGGCAGGTGGAGCTCATTCGCAGGGTGTTGGCTACCATCATCGAGGGACAATGCCGCGACCTGACTTTTTTTGATGAGTGTCCGGAGCTTCAGTCGGAGGAGGAGACGTGGGAATATACCTACATGGTGGCGGGCTGTGTGGGTGAGTTCTGGACGGAACTTGGCTACGAAACCCTGGGCGAGCGCTATGCCTCTACGGAGCGTCGGGAGCTGATGATTCAGGCCGGTATACGATTCGGGCGCGGACTCCAGCTGATTAATATCCTGCGTGATATCCGCGAGGATGCAGAGCGCGGGCGCTCCTACCTCGTCGGGGAGGAGCTGATATGGCAGAACCGCGCAGAGAGGCTTCTTCGGGATGGCCTGGACTATGCCGGGAGGCTGCGCGGATTCCGACTTCGTTTTGCCGTTGCGTTGCCGGCTCTGCTGGGGCTGAGCACGCTGCGCCTCATCCGCCGCCGAAAAAATCAGGCGCGGGTAAAAATCCCGCGCCGGAAAGTATATCTGCTGATGCTCAGGGCTGCCTGGTTCAGCGCATGGCAGCGAGCTTCTTGAGCTTCTTGGCCAAGGTGATTTTGGCCGCCGAGGACACTCTGTCCGTGAAGAGGAATCCTTTGAGATGGTCGCATTCGTGCTGCAGACAGCGGGCAAGTAATCCCCCACAGTCCAGCTCCATGACAGAACCGTCCAGCATCGTCAGTTTTGCTCTGACAAACTCGGGACGGAGCACATTGGAGCGAATGCCGCGCACACTCAGGCATCCTTCAGTGAAGAGGTAGGGTGTACCGTAGGGCTCCAACTCCGGATTGACGAAAACAAGCGGCATAATGGAGGTGATGGGCTTCGTCTCGCCATTGATGACGGCGGTTTCAGGCTCTTTGCCCTCCTGCTCATCCTCGGGAATATCGATGACAACCATCTGAATGTTGAGCCCAATCTGGGGCGCCGCCAGACCGATGCCTTCGGCAGCGTACATGGTTTCAATCATATTGTCTGCGAGAATCTGCAGCTCCGGATCCAGGTGTTCGACCGGTGCACACTCAGCGCGCAGTACAGGGTCGCCGTATTGTTTGATGTCGAGAAGCATAGCGGAGATAAAGCGTTATTCTGCAGCGGGAGCTGACGGTTTGCCTTCTACGGCATCGGCCTTGCCGTTCTGCTTTTTGGCCGGACGTTTTTTGCCGTTTTTGCGGTTGCGCCCGGGAGCCGGAGTGGGAGTCGGGGCTTTCTCACCCTTGGGGAACCAGATGGAGTTATCGCTTGTCACGACGATGAACCCCTGCTCCAGCAGCCAGAGCATATCAGCGGCATAAGCGGCGTGTGCCTCAGTGGCCGCCGCCTTGCTCTCCTCATCAGTGCCCATAGGCACGCCGGAAAGCTCCGCGAACATCTCATCGGTCTTCTTGCCGGAATTTTCCTTGCTCCAGTTGACAATGGCCATCATCCGATCTGCCAGTACCATGTCTGCCGGGATGGCGCGTACCCGGCTCGGGCCGGTGAAATGATTGCCGCTCCACTTGTAGATGGGCATGTGGTGGCGAGCCAGACCATGGCAGAGATTGGGGATGAGCATCTGCGGGAAGCGGCGGGTCTTTTCGGACAGCAGGATGATATGCGCTGCCAGTCCGGTGCTGAGGCGCGTTTTCTCTGTGGCGCCATTGATGAAGACCTTATCTACCGTCTCGTAGATGCTGTCGAAATGGTATTGCTCGAAATCTGCCTCGACGGCACGAGTATCGTTCAGGACGATATCCTCAGCCCCTGCGCGAGTGGGTTTCCATACGGTTTTGTGAGAGGCAGCCTGAAGCCAGGCGGCAAGCGTTTCCTCGCTCTTGTCGGTGGAAATACGATTCTTGAACACCTCCAGCGGCATGTTGCTGTACTTGCTGCGGTAGAGATTCATCAGAGCCGTCTGGTAGCCATGCCAGTTAGCCGGGCCAATCAGCTCCTTGCCCAGATTGCAGACGGCCACGGCGGTGAAGGTGCCCTTGGGTGCTTCGACCTCTACCTGTTCCTCTGTGTAGAGCTCGCTGAACCACGGGGCGCGGCTCAGGTAGGAGAGTGCTTCTGCGCGGGTGAGCCAGCAGGCGCCATCGCCCTTCGTGGAGTGGATGAGCGGGGTGCCGGTCTCCATTTTCATGAATACCAGATCGTAGCGAATGCCTGCCCCCATGACAACTCGCGCCAGATCCAGCAGGGGAAGGGCGCGCTTCTGTTTCTGAATTTCGGCGGCAAACAGTTCGAGAATATTGTTGGCAGGCCGCAACTCGACACGGTAGCCCTCTGCCGGCTGCAGCGGCTCCCGCAGCGGCTTGCGCTCGACTTTGGCGGCTTCGCGGCGATCATCGCGGCGGGGTGCCTTGCGGGCAGGCCGCTCATCTCGACCGCGCTGGGGGCGGCGTTCGCCGCTGAAGCGCGGGGCATCTCGGCGGTCGCGGGGCTTCTCGGTCCAGGTGGCGGGGGCGTCGGAGCCTCCTCGCGCCCAGGCCGGACCAAACTGAAAATCTGTCAACTCGGAGAGGTTGATGGAGTCTGCGCTGCCGTTCTGCTGATCGTCCTTCATATGGAAAAATGGTATTCTGCCGTTAGCCTACCGCTAAAACGGCGTCATTGCAATCATTTTTTGCGGACGCATACCGGAAAAGCATGTCAACCTTCATCATTTTCGGCAGGTTGGGGCATAGTTTCGCTGAATTCCACGCCCAGAAGACAGATGTCGTCGTCCTGATTGGTGCTTCCGGTGAATTGGTGCATGGCGGCCAGAGAGATATCGAGCATCTCGCGGATGTTCTGCGGCGCCCGCTGGTGCAGGAAGTCAATGATACGGCTGCTGCCCAGTTCATCCTGCTCGGCATTGCGGGCTTCAGTCAGGCCGTCCGTGTAGAGCATGAGCTTGGTGCCGTTCTCCAGCGGGATTTCGCTCTCGCGGAACATGGCGTTTTCCATCAGTCCCAGAGCCGGAGAACGCGGGATGGGGGGGACGGAGGCTTCGCCTGAGGGTTGCAGTACCAGCGGAGCCGGATGCCCTGCGCCGGAGAGGGTGAGGCGTCTTTTATCCAGATCCAGATACACGTAGCAGGCCGATGCAAACATCGTGATATTAGCACGGTCAAAGATACGGTAGAGCTGGCGGTTGAGGCTTGCAAGCAGCAGACCGGGTGTGTCGGCCAGGTTGGAGACCTGCTCCATGAGCCCCCTCAGCATGGCGGCTATCAGAGCAGCGCGCACACCGTGTCCCATGACGTCGCAGATGAGCATCCCGATGCCGGAGTTTCCCACGGGGAAAACTTCGAAACAATCGCCTGCCACCCCGGTGGAGGGCATGTAGACGTGGTGGAAGGAGGCTCGCCTCAGGGTACCATTGCTCTGGGGACGCACCCGATCCGGTATTTGCAGCGGTTGCAGGGCGCGCTGCACTTCGCGTGCCAGGGAGATTTCCTTTTCCAGTGCTCGGTTTCGCTCGTCGAGCTGTCTGGCCAGTCGCTGGTATTTCTGCTGTGATTCTATCAGCTTGGTGACATCGGATGAGATGCCCACCACCCCTTTGACCGAGCCGTCTGCTGCGTACCACGGGAATTTCGAAACCTTTGACCAGGTGTGTTTGCCGCCCTTCCAGGTCTCGTGGTGGATACGGTTGGTAATGGGACGTCCTGTCCGCATGATTTCTTCCTCTTCCTTACGGGCTATCTCGCTCATCTCCGGTGAGAAGAAGTGCGAGTCCTTGCGCCCGATCAGATCAGAGGGTGTATGCACCTTCATCTTTCTGGCAGTAGCCTCGTTTGCGATGACGAAGCGCGATTCCCGGTTCTTGTAGTAGATGTTGTCCGGCAGGCAGTTGATGAGGGTTCGGAACAAATCGCGGTCCTCCATGGCGTGCATGTCCGCCATTTTGCGCCGGGTGATATCCACCCATACGCCCACCAGACGTTCGGGTTTTCTGTTCGGGCCATACTCGAGCATGCCGTTGACTCGTATCCATTTCCAGCCCCGGGAACGCAGATTGAGCAGTCGGAACTCTACTCTCAATTGGTTGGTGGAATGCGCCGGGCGATTCAGAAAACGGTGGATGGTCTGACGAAAGAAAGCCAGATCATCCGGGTGCACCGTTTTTTCCGGTTCGGTGAAGATGTTGGGAGCCCACTCATCATAGCTCATCCCCATCATCTTGACGCACTGTTCTGTGTAGAATATCTCGCCGCCAATCAAATCCCAGCAGTAGACGCCTTCCTCGGCTGCACGCAAGGCTTTGCGTACCATTTCCCATTGAAAAATACGCGGAACCCCGGAACGCCGGGAACTCTTGTCAGCCTCACTCGCCATTTGTTCCAATACTACTCCATCAGTCCCGGAATGACAAGCAGAAAACGTGAAAAATACGCCGAAAATAGCGACTCCGGGCGCACTCGACGGAAATCGGATGACAATAAAGGAGGGAACGCGTTTTTGTCTTGTCGCGACAGAGCCTTTTCGTTAGAATGGGCGTACGCATGGTGTCAGACGAAGAGAGCGATGTTGTGATGCAGGCATTGCAGCAGTATTTCGGGTTTTCCTCCCTGCGAGCTGGGCAGGATGAGGTCGTGGCTGCCGTGATGGCGGGGCGGGATACTCTGGCCATCATGCCCACCGGTAAGGGCAAGTCGCTCTGCTACCAGTTGCCGGCTCTGTGTCGTGCGGGGTTGACTATAGTTGTGTCGCCTCTCATTGCACTGATGAAGGATCAGGTGGATGCCTTGCAGGCTCGTGGAATCGCGGCGGCGGCGATTAACTCGTCGCTGGGGGCAGAGGAGTATCGCTCCGTCATGGCAGCCCTGCGGCGGGATGAACTGAAGATTCTCTACGTAGCCCCCGAGCGCTTCGCGCAGGAGGGCTTCATGAATATATTGCAGGGGGTGCAAATCTCATTGCTGGCGATTGATGAGGCTCACTGCCTCAGTCAGTGGGGACACGATTTCCGCCCGGATTATCTGCGCCTGGGGAAAGTCCGCGAGCGCTTAGGGTGTCCGCAGACTATAGCATTGACCGCGACGGCGACATCGTTTGTACGCGAGGATATACTGGCGACGCTTCAACTGCGCGAGCCTGCCGTCATCGTGAGCGGATTTGCCCGTGAGAACCTGGATTTCGGCATCACCCACTGTGAGGGGCGCAAGGCAAAGTTTGAGCGTATCGCCAGGGTGGTGCGTCAGTGGAAAAAGGGTATCATCTATTGCTCAACACGCAAGAACGTGATGCTGGTGTTCGACGAGCTCTCTTCGCTGGGGACAAATGCCGTGGCATATCATGCCGGGATGACGGATGAAGAGCGAGCTTTTTCGCAGGATGCGTTTATCTCCGGGCGTTCGGACGTGGTGGTGGCGACCAATGCCTTTGGCATGGGGATCGACCGGGCTGATGTGCGTTTTGTCATTCATTATGAGATACCCGGGAGTGTGGAAGCGTACTACCAGGAGGCCGGTCGTGCCGGGCGCGATGGTGAGCGCTCCGTATGCGAGCTGTTGTTTAATCATGCTGATCTCAAGACGCAGGAGTTCTTCTTTGAAGGGAGCAACCCATCGTTGCAGTTGATTCGCTCTCTCTATAATCTGCTGCGCTTTGAGTGCAACCCTGATACGCACGAGCTGGCGCTGACCGTGGACGCCATGGCTGAGCGATTGGGTGGCAAGGAGGTCAACCCAATGTCTGTCGGTACCGCCCTGTCTTGCCTCATCCATGCGGGGGCAATCGAGAGGTTTGATATCGCCGGGTCAAATACTCGTGGAACACGCGTGCTGAACCCGCAGCTCAACTTTGAGTGTCTGCCCATCGATGGTACCACGCTGGAGGAGAAAGCCCGTCGCGACCACCTCAAAATCGAGGCCATTACCCGCTATGCCTATTCGGTGGGCTGCCGACAGCAGTGGATTCTTCATTATTTCGGACAGACGGATGCTGAGCCCTGTGGCCACTGTGATGCCTGTGCCGTGGATGAAAGCGAGCGCGAGGAGGTGCAGGGGGAAGACCTGCTGCTGGTTCGCAAGGCGCTGGCCGGTGTGGCTCGGGCTTCACGACGCGGCACCGATGGGACTTGGTCCGGTATCTATGGGCGAGGTCGGGTTATGGATATGCTGCGCGGCTCGAAGAGTGCCGGGATGAACGCTCACCTCAAGTCTCTTTCGACCTATGGTATCCTGTCGCACGTGACGGATACCTGCCTGAAGGCCATGTTCCGCGCGATGCACGAGGGAGGTTTGCTGCAGAGCTCCGGCGGTGATAAGCCTCTCATCACCTTGACCGAGAAGGGGGAGGCTGTGATGCAGTCGCGCTGCGGAATCAGACTCTCCCTGCGGGGGTGGAGTCAGCAGGCTGCCGGGGCAGCCATGCCAGCATCCCGTGCAGGAAGAACTCGTGCCGTGCTGCAGAGTATGGGGCTGGGGCGTATGGATAAGGAGCTTTACTCGCTCCTCGCGGAGCTGCGGCGTGATATAGCTGAGGAACACCACATGCCCGCCTATCGCGTCATGCACAATGAGACACTGCGGGCCATGGCCACCCTGAAGCCGACAACCCCGGAGGCAGCTGCCAATATCAAAGGAGTGGGCCCCTGGCTGAGAAAGACATTTCTTGCGGCGTTCGTGGAGTTGATTCAGGATTACGAGGAACGCTGAATCATGTGGGTTCGTAGCCCTGTACTTTGTAGCAGCGTCTCAGCAGCAGTCTGCTGGGCTTGGCGGTGTCAGACGGGGTGAACCATACCTCAAATGCTGCCCCGAAATACTGGTGGCCGGAGCTTTTGCGGATGATGAACAGCGGGGTTCCCTCCGGGAAGATGGTGTCGAGGCTGTTGCGGAATGTGTTTCTCAGCCAGAGGGGAACCGAACCGGGGATGTCATGCCTGAATTGTTCGTTCGGATTGTTGGAGTAGCGGGCGGGGCAGTTGAGGAGACGCAGCGTGCGGTCGCTTTCCTGCTCCTTGATGTAGAGCAGGATGGTGCCGGGTTCGCCGGGGTTGGCATATATCTCAGCCTGGTAGGTTCCTTCCTGTGAGGGTGGTTCCATCAATCGCAGCTCCGGGGTGCTGCCGGGGTAGGAATCCTTGCCGGTAATCATGCGTTTCATCGTTTCGCGGTCAGGCGATTCCGCAAGAGCCCGCAGACGTTCATCCGTCTCTACTATAGCGGCATTGATGGCCTTACCGGCTGTCTCTTCATGGTCGGCCCCTCGCCAAGCAACCAGCAGGAAATGCTGACCTCCCAGGTCGATAGCCAAGTCGGGGATACGGGGCTGTTTATCATCATCCAGCGGCATGGGATCACCGGGTTTGACGAAGGTATAGCCCACGGGGAGGGGGTCTCCCTCATACAGGCGCCGGAAGCTGACATGCACCAGTCCCGGAGTACCGCCGGTGCTGGGAGGTATCATGACTACATGCCCCGGTTTGGAGTAGAACAGGTCATCCTCACCCGCAGAGCACCAGCGAGGCGCTCCGGAGAGGTATTCGTTGAGAATGTCGCGGTGTTCTTTCTCGAGAAACTGCAGATGCGGCACCTCCTCGATGGTATTAATCTGCTGATTTGTCGTGTCGATGGGCAGGACAAGCGAGGTGGGACCGCTGAGGGCATCCGCTGCGGGGTGGAGCACGGTCGTTGTCTGAATGGGGGTCGTTTCCTGCTCCGATACCGGCAGCGGGATATCTGCCAGAATCGCGATGAATACGAAAGCAATGGTCGCAATCCCCCAGGTGCTCATCCAGGTGAGGAACTGCCAGAAAGCCCGGACATTGCGCAGCCGCAGCATGTGGACGAACGCCGCTATACCCATCAGGAGGCCTGACAGACAGATGGCCCCCCACACCATCCACCCGGCATAGTGGACAGTGGCGTCCTGATATTCCTTCGGGCTAACCTCGGGAAACAGGATGGGCAGACACCCCAGGATGGCAATAATGGCACAGAGGATATGAATCTCCGTGGGGGCGAGCAGGAGGCGCCGTATGGAATAGGGTATCATGGCCGAGCCTCCTGTTTCTGCAACAGCCCCGGATGCTCCAGAAGGTAGCGCAGTAGTACTACCTGAGGATTTTTTTCCCTCAGTTCTTCGTAAGCGGTGGCGAGCGCCGGTAAGGCTCCTTCAGATACGGCGAGGCCTTCGCTTGAATACAGGTCGGAGAGCATAGCCGCCCTTTTGGGCATACCGTGTGCGAGGTAGCAGGCCTCGGCTGTTTTCAGTAATTCCGGCGTGAGAAGCTGATAGTCGCAGTGCCGTATGGCGGCATCGACCAGCAGACCGGCACGGATGGCACGCTGCGGTTCCGGGCATGTCTCATCCGTCATTCCTTCGGCATCCGGCGGAGTGATGCCGGCCAGCCGCAGTTGAAGCCGGAGAGCTGCTGCTGCCAATTCGGGGTCATATGCGCCGGCATAGCGCCGCAGATCCGGCAGCGCCCGATTCCCCTCCTGGTTGGTCAGCAGCTCCAGCAGTTGCCCCATCGGGCGGGCGGCGTAGCAGTCTATCATCTCCTCGTTGGTGACGGGCAGCATGGCGTTGAGCTTCTCAAGCGCCAGCCTGAGCTTTCCCGGATTAATCGGCCAGTTGAGCCGGTGCAAATCCCGCAGCAACGCCCCGGGTACCTCTTCGAGGAAATGTTCTCCATGCTCCCAGAAGAGCATATTGTTGACATAGGCGTATGTCTTCTCCGGGAATGCCGTACGCATGAAATCCAGACAGTCACCCATGGCTCCGGGAGGGGTTTTCCTGAGCGTGTCCTGGCTCAGATAGTGCTGAAGCATGGCATCGGCCTTGTCATAGAATGGTTTGCAGTACCGGCGCAGCATATAGTCCCTGCTCCCGGGGGCTTCGGCATACTGTGCCTGAGCCGCACGAAGGCGCATGTAGCGCAGCAGGGCACTCTCTTCGAACGGTACGCGCAGGGTGAGCTCACGGGGCAGGCGGTGGTGGCGGTTGAGCTGTTCCATCACATCCGGCATGCCATTGATGTAAAACATGGCGTTGCAGCCGTACAGATTTTCCTGCAGGGGGTTGGCTCCGGAATCCAGGTAGAGCCCGATGAGCTGTTGCATGAGCCCCCTCTGTTCCGGCGGCATCGTCAGCGCCAGCCGACACAGGCGGATGAGCATGGTGTCGCCGTTGGCGTCTGCTTCCTGCGGCAGATAGGGGATGATGGCCGCAATAGGGGCATCGGAATGACTGCGTACCGCTGCCCCCTGTGCGACACACAGGGGTGCCAGAGTCATCACAACCGTGGCAAAACGTCTCATATCCTTACCAACACTCTAATGAAAATCGGCTCTTCTGTCAATCTGTATTTTCTTTTTCGTCGGGTTCCGGGTGAAGAAAGGCGGCTTTGTTTGCCAGAAAATAGCGTGCTGTGGCGCTTTCGAGTTCAAATTTCCACACATGACTGTCAGCCGTAATCTCATCGAGCTTTTCAGCGTCCCGGAGAGAGTCTGCTATGGCGCGGTATGCCCTGGCGGCGTTGACCGCACCGACTTCTTCCATCGCAGCCAGGAGGGCATTTTTGTCCTCATCCGACATGGTGCCGAACCAGAGATCCTCCTGCGAAGTGAGCAGGAGTGCTTTTTTCAGTACGGGGGTGTCAGCCTCCCGTCCCTGAGCTTGCAGCCAGTCACGCACGGCGTAGCAGCGTGCGGGTGGTAGTTTCTCGCGCAGCAGTCGTGCCTGGAGGGCACCGGCCTGCATGGCCGGGCGAGGGTCTGATTCCAACCGGGCAATATCTGCCTCAGCATCGGCGCAGCGGCCCAGAAGCTCCAGCATGGTGGCCGCCATATCGTACTGCTGCTGCTGCTCCATGGTATCGGCGGCTCGGAGGATGAGCTCTCTCGGCAGTACCAGGGTCGGCGAGTCAGCTACGGCCTGCAGAGCCGACAGCGCGTGGGGATGCTGGTCTCTCCAGACGAGAGCATCCTGCCAGAGAGGCATGGCCGCGAGCAGACGGGCTGTGCGAGGAGCATCGATGCGTGCCAGCAGCTCGATACCATTGCGCAGGGCATCGACGTACAGCGGATTCTGCTGCGTGGTGCTGTCCGGCGTCAGGATGCGAGCAATGGTGTCGTAATGCCGGGCGGTGTCTGCCGATACCTGATCACCCGGGTGGCTGTGCCGGTGCAGGCACTCTGCGCCGCAGTCGCCGTCTGCGGCGGCGATGGACTCTCTGATATGGACGCGACATATTTCGCGGGGGAGGTTGTCAGACTCCCAGTTGATGGGGGGTGATTGCAGGTCGAATCCCCTCTCTTTCAATCCCCGGAGGAAGTCAGGTTTGGTCAGCATGAAATCGTAGGGCGTGAAGCCGGGATACTCAGGGTCGTTCATTGCCGGTCGGTGTGGGTCGGCTCCCCGGCTCAGCAGAAGCTCGGCCAGGGGGAGGGTGTCCCGGGCTTCTCCCGATTGGAAGACGGCTCCGGTCGTGAGGGCAAAGAGGGGCGTGGCGCCATGGGTATCCTGCGTATCTGCGCCGACGCCGTTATCCAGCAGCTGCTGCGCACAGTCTTTTTCTTCGGCTTCACCATGAGCGCAGGCGGCGATGACGTGCAGCAGCAGACGGTCACCTGCGGTCAGGTGTCCCTGTCTCCGCCTGATGACCTCGCTGAGCGCGCGTGGCCAGCCGCACTCTGCTGCGACACGCGCGATGGAAATCGGGAATCCGCCTTCACCCGTGGCGTCGTCCTCCAGCAGCTCGGCTTTTTCCAGCAGCGCCAGGTAGACCTCTTCGTAGGTACAGAGCTGGCCTTCTCGCTGCATGTTGACTTTGACCCCTTCCCGGAGCAGGTGTCCGACCAGTGTCAGCATCTCCTTCTTGGGGCAGGGGGGGCCTGAGTGTACAGCCAGCAGCAGGGGGGTAGCACCGGGTTCTGCTATGCCGCAGAATGCTTCTGTCCGGAGGGGAAGGTGGGGATTGGCTCCGTCCTGCAGCAGGCAGCGTACCAGCTCGGCATGCTTGTACATGCAGGCAAGGTGCAGCAGGGTCAGGCCGCTCTGCGCGGTGGCGTATCGGGCATCGGCAGTCCGGGCAAAGTGAGCCAGCAGTTCATCGATTTCGCCGGCTTCATCTTCGCTCATATCTCCTTCCTGAAGGGACTGCATCAGCTCCTCCTGCAGCAGGGCAAATTCACGAGCCGCCTGTTCGGTGGCGCTGCCGATATCCTGTTTTTTGCAGGCTGTCAGCGGGAGCAGCCCCAGAAGAATCGCGCTGCCAAGTCCGAGTATAGCTTTCCTCATGGCGCCCATTGTACCACATTCAGCGCAGGCGGCAAGCCCTTTTACCCCGTGGAGGGGGCATCGTATCGGCCTATCGTGCCATTATCAAGGAAATGAATTGACATCATGCAGGTGAATTCGGTATAAGAGTGGCACATTTTGCCGAAAAAGTAGAAAAATGAAGAAAATTGAGAAATTATACCTGCTGCTGACCATTCTGGTGGGGCTGCTGGTGGTTTCCTGTGGGGAGAAGGACGAGGGTAAGCGCCTGATTATGGTCACTGAGGCTACATTCCCTCCGTATGAATTCTATCGGGGGGCCGATATCGTCGGAATCGATGCCGATATCGTGCGCGAGGTGGCTCGTCGCAACGGGTTGCAACCTGTTATTGAAGACATGAGTTTTGATTCCGTCATTACGGCGGTTCAGAGCGGCAAGGCTGATGTGGCCGCCTCGGGCATCACGGTGACGGAGGATCGCCGTCGGCAGATTGATTTCACCCGCTCCTATGCCCGGGCTCAGCAGGTGATTATCGTGCCGACCGGGAGCGGCGTTACCGGGGCTGATGGCCTGGCAAATGTGCGGCTCGGTGTGCAGCATGGTACTACCGGTGATTTGTATGTGACGCAGCATATAGGCGAGCCGGAGCGCTTTTCCAACGGTGCCCTGGCGGTGGCAGCACTGGCAGCCGGCAAGCTGGATGCCGTGGTGCTGGACAGTGCGCCTGCGCGCGAACATGTATCGGGAAATCCCTCGCTGCGTATTCTGGATGAGGCGCTGACGAGTGAGGAATACGCCATGGCTATCAGTAAGCAGCGACCGGATCTGCTGGAGATGTTTAACCGCACGCTTGCTGCTATGGAGGCAGACGACACACTCGCCCGTATCACGGAGACCTATATGAACCCGGAGGGCGCGGAAAAGAAGGTGAAGAGTGATTCCGGCCTTCGCACGCGTCTGGCTGATGCCTGGTACACCAACTTTGTCAAGGATGACCGCTGGAAGTATCTGCTGAATGGTTTTCTGGTGACCATTGAGATATCACTTGCCGCCGTGGCACTGGGTGTGATATTGGGCTTCCTGGTGGCCGTCGTACGGAGTACGCACGACCAGACCGGGCGTTTCCGCCTGCTTAACATACTGTGCCATGCCTACCTGACGGTTATTCGCGGTACGCCGGTAGTGGTGCAGCTGCTCATCATCTACTTTGTGATTTTCGGTTCAGTCGATGTGAGCAAGGTATTGGTGGCCATCGTGGCATTCGGTGTGAATTCCGGAGCCTATGTGGCAGAAATTATCCGCTCCGGGATTATGTCTGTCGATCGCGGTCAGATGGAGGCCGGGCGCAGTCTCGGGCTCAGCTATGGCTGTACCATGCGCAGTGTCATTCTGCCGCAGGCGTTCAAAAACGTCTTGCCGGCTCTGGGGAATGAGTTTATCGTACTGCTGAAAGAGACCAGTGTGTGTGGTTATATCGCCCTGCAGGATTTGACCAAGGGTGGCGATATCATCCGTAGTCAGACCTACGATGCATTTCTGCCGCTGATGGCTGTGGCTCTTATTTACCTGATGCTCGTCGTTTGTCTGAGCTGGCTGCTGAAGAAACTGGAATTGAGATTGAAGAAAAATGAGCGCTGAAGCTATATTGGAGGTACGTGGCCTGAGCAAGTCATTCGCCGGGCTGCGGGTGATGAACGATGTCTCTCTGCAGGTGCGGAAAGGTGAGGTGGTATTTCTGGTCGGTCCGTCCGGGGCGGGTAAGAGTACGGTCATGCGCTGTATGAATTTCCTTGAGATACCGGATGAGGGAGAAGTCTTATTCCATGGGGGGCCGGTCAATCGCAGCGAGCAGGGACTCAATGATTATCGTGCCCGGGTGGGCATGGTATTCCAGCATTTCAACCTGTTCCCCCACCTGACGATTCTTGATAATATCACGCTGGCGCCTCTCAAGCGGGGGATGATGTCTCGGGAAGAAGCGGAGCAGAAGGCGCATGCTCTGCTGCGCCGTATCGGGCTGGAAGATAAGGCACAGGCATACCCGGCACAGCTTTCCGGCGGGCAGAAGCAGCGCGTGGCCATTGTTCGTGCGCTGGCCATGAACCCGGAGGTGCTGCTGTTCGACGAGCCTACATCTGCCCTCGACCCGGAAATGGTGGAGGAGGTGCAGTCGCTCATGGCCTCTCTGGCCGGTGATGGGATGACC
This sequence comes from Akkermansia sp., assembly GCA_017409465.1. Taxonomy (GTDB): domain Bacteria; phylum Verrucomicrobiota; class Verrucomicrobiia; order Verrucomicrobiales; family Akkermansiaceae; genus Akkermansia. The sequence goes on from JAFQSQ010000024.1 coordinate 53,674, forward strand.
ATGATTGTCGTCTCTCACGATATCGGTTTTGCCTGTGAGCTGGCCGGTCGTATCGTCTTTCTGGAAAAGGGCAGGGTGATTGAGGTTGATACTCCGGAGGAATTGCAGAACTCGTCCAACGAGCGCGTCCGCGATTTCCTCGCCTGCCGACAGTAAATAACAAAACATCCGCAGGAGTTCACCTGCGGATGTTTTGTTTTCAGTGAATTGATGGAAAGGTCGAGGGATTAGTCGTCGCAGTCCTCTGTCAGGTCATCGTCGACGTCGATATCCTCGTCATCATTTTCCTCAGCCATGATGGCCTTGAGCGCATCGCTGCCGAAGCAATTGTTGGCTTCGAGATTCTCAGAAGCTTTTTCCATACGGGGAGCGAGCATGAAGACGGCCGGCAGGAGCTTCATGCCAATCTTCTGCTGAGTGGCTTCATCGAGCGAGTCCATACCGTCCAGGGCGGCCTGCATCGATTCCATACGAGCCTTGATATCGCCCAGCTTGACTGCGGCGGCATCGGCGCTTGCCTTGTCCTTGATGGTCTCCAGAACGGTTACCAGTTCGTTCATGGCGGCGATGACGGCATCGGCTGCAGCCTCGGCGTCAGCCGCGCTGGCTGCGGTGGCGGGGGCTGTGGTGGCTGCGGGAGTGGCGGCATCCTGGGCCGTTACCAGCGGGCAGCACAGAAGAGCGGCTGCCATAATTGCTAATTTCTTCATAGTATGATGGTGGGGTTAGTGTGTTAAACAGCAAGATTTCTTTTGTCCGATATCTCGCAGCAGAGAGATACTAGCGTTTTACGGCGTCCTTGTCAATGCAAAGACACGTTTATCTGACAAAAAAAACGCCGGCTGTACGCTCGGCGTTTTTTGGTCAGGCATCAATCGCCGCTCTTGAGGACGTTGATGAATGCCTCCTGTGGGATATTGACTCGCCCGATGGCTTTCATGCGTTTCTTACCCTCTTTCTGCTTTTCGAGCAGCTTGCGCTTACGTGTCACGTCACCGCCATAGCACTTTGCCGTTACATTCTTGCGCATGGGCGATATGCTCTCGCGGGCGATAATCTTGCCGCCGATACAGGCCTGGATGGCCACGGTGAAGAGCTGTCGGGGTATCACATCCTTGAGCTTGAGGGCTATTTCACGCCCCTGAGATTCGGCGCGGTCGCGGTGGACGATCATGGAGAAGGCATCCACCGGCTCACCGGCAATCATCATATCCATCTTCACGAGGTGAGCCGCCTGGTAGCCGTCGTACTCGTAATCCATGGAGCCATAGCCACGGGTTGAGCTCTTGAGCTTATCGTTGAAGTCCACCAGAATCTCGGCCATGGGCAGGCGGCAGGTGAGCATCACACGAGTGTCATCGATGGTCTCGGTATGCACGACTTCACCGCGCTTTTCCATGACGATACGCATGATATCGCCGATGTACTCACTGGGAATCATGATGAATACCTTGACAATGGGCTCGCGGATTTCCTGAATCTCCTGCGTCTCGGGCAGCATGCTGGGGTTATCTACCAGCAGCTCGGTGCCGTCGGTTTTCGTCACCTCGTAGATAACCGAGGGATAGGTGGAGATGACGTCCATGTTGAACTCGCGGCGCAGGCGCTCCTGGATGATTTCCATATGCAGCAGACCCAGGAACCCACAGCGGAAGCCGAACCCGAGGGCAATGGAGCTCTCGCCCATGTAGGAGAAGGCAGCGTCATTAATCTGCAGTTTGGCCATGGCGGCTTTCAGGCTTTCGTAGTCGGCAGAGTCCACCGGGTAGATGCCGGAGAACACCATGGGGCGAATCTCCTTGAACCCGGGAAGCGGCTCGGGGCAGGGTGCTGCCAGGTTGGTATAGGTATCGCCTATCTTGACGTCGGCTGCTGACTTCATATTGGCGATGATATAGCCCACATCGCCGGTCTCCAGGTGGTCAACAGCCTGCATCTTCGGGGTGAAGATACCGACTTCCTTGACCTCATAGGTTTCCTCCGTTGCAAAGAGTTTGACTTTCATGCCGCGCTGAACGGTGCCGCTGACTAGCCTTACATACGATACGACACCCCGGTAGGCATCGTACACCGAGTCGAATACCAGGGCTCGCAGCAGGTCGTCCTTCGGTGTTGCAGGCGGCGGGACTCGCTTCACGATGGCTTCCAGCACATCCTCAATGCCGATACCGGCCTTGGCCGAGCAGTGAATGGCCTCTTCGTGGGGGATGCAGATGACGTCTTCCAGCTGGCGATATACCTTGGGCAGATTGGCGCTGGGGAGGTCGATTTTGTTGATGACAGGGATGATTTCAAGCTGCTGATCAAGCGCCAGGTGCATGTTGGCCAGGGTCTGAGCTTCGACACCCTGTGCAGCATCCACAATCAGCACCGCGCCATCACAGGCTGCCAGCGAGCGCGATACCTCATAGGAAAAATCGACGTGTCCGGGCGTGTCGAGCAGGTTGAGCTCGTAGGTGTTGCCGTCCTGCGCCCTGTAGCGCATCGTCACCGGGTGCGATTTGATGGTGATACCTTTTTCCCGCTCCAGATCCATGGCGTCGAGGAGCTGATCCTGCTTGTCGCGCTCGCCGATGGTGTTGGTAAACTCAAGCAGACGATCCGAGAGGGTCGTCTTGCCGTGGTCGATGTGAGCAATGATGGAAAAATTGCGTTTGAAGCGGATATCCGTAGCCATGCGCGCGATACGATACGCTCTTGCGCCACGGTTGTCAAGTCAAATCTGATTTGCGGCAGAATGGTCGCGCAGAAGCTCAGCTGCTCGCGCCGCGCAGAAGGCGACGCAGCGCTCGCAGGGGCGCGCTGCATAGTAGGCAGATGTCCGGTCGGAGGGGCGTGCGCCTTCCTCAGCCCCGGCGTCCAGCCCGAGAAGCTCGCGGCACTGCAGGCTGCCGAATTCTGCCGTGAAAGCCGCAGCCAGTTCGCGGGTGAGTGCGAAGATGCGTTCTTTGTCTTCCGGGTTGCCGGTGAGGTTACCGTTACAGTATCCGGCTATCATGGAGAGCCCGGCAAAGGCTCCGCAGGTGCCGCGCATCCGCCCGAGCCCGGCACCGAATGCCGCAGAAAGCTTCAGGGCGGTCTCTTCACTGAGACCGAGCTGTCCGGCGAATGCGGCGAACACAGACTGCGCGCAGTTGAATCCGCGGTGAAAATACTCCAATGCCCGTTCCTCTGTCATAGCAACGCCATGATACTCCCGGCCGGCTTTCCCGTCAATCGTAAATCGCATGGGAAAGTGTGACTGCAACGCGCTCAGACTTCAAAACAGACTTGACTTTTAATGCCTAAGGGGTAGAATCGTGCCCGCTTCCGCACGCGTGGATTCCGCTGCGGCTTTCTCCTTATTCAGAACTTTTTTATTATGAACAGTTACCGTACCCATACGTGCGATGAACTCCGCCCCGCTGATGTGGACAAGAACGTGACACTTGTCGGCTGGGTGGACACCGTGCGCGACCACGGCGGTGTGATTTTCATCGACCTTCGTGACCGCGCTGGCAAGACTCAGGTGGTATTCCATCCTGAGATTGATGCTGAACTGGCCAGTCTGGCCGAGGGCCTGCGAGTTGAGTCTGTCATCCAGGTGAGCGGCAAGGTTGTGCGCCGCCTCAAGACGGAAGAGGTAGATGCGACGAATCCTGATCTGCCCACCGGTGAGATTGAGGTGGAGGCCACCGCTATGCAGGTGCTCAACCGCGCTGCCGTGCTGCCGTTCCAGCTTGACCGCAATATCGCCAATGAGGACATCCGCCTGAAATACCGCTTCCTGGACCTGCGTCGTCCCTCCATGCAGCGTAACATGATTTTGCGCCACCGTATCACCAAGACGATGCGCGATTATCTCGATGAGCAGGGCTTCCTGGAGATTGAGACGCCCATCCTCTCCAAGAGCACACCTGAGGGTGCACGCGACTTCCTGGTGCCCAGCCGTCTCTCCCCCGGTTGTTTCTATGCTTTGCCGCAGGCTCCGCAGCAGTACAAGCAGCTGCTGATGGTGGCCGGTATGGAGAAATATTTCCAGGTGGCTCGCTGCTTCCGCGATGAGGACCTTCGCGCCGACCGTCAGCCGGAGTTCACGCAGATTGATATCGAGGCTTCCTTCATCACTCCGGAGGATGTGTACACCTGGATTGAGGATATGCTCAAGCGCGTATTCAAGGAATCCGTGGGGCGCGATATCGTGACTCCGTTCCCCCGTATGACCTGGCGTGATGCTATGGATCAATACGGCTCTGATAAGCCTGAGCGTCGTTTCGAGATGAAGCTGACGGATTGCTCCGATATCTTCGCCAAGAGCGATTTCCGCGTGTTTGCCTCAGCCGTGGCAGGCGGTGGTGTCGTCAAGGCAATCAACGCCAAGAACTTCTCCCCCTCCGTGGGGCAGATTGATTCGCTCACCCAGACGGCGCTGGAAGCCGGAGCTAAGGGGCTGGCCTACATCAAGGTACGTGAGGTCGGCAACCGCGATGGCTGGAAGAGCCCCATCACCAAGCGCCTGACGGATGCCGAAATCGAGGCTCTCAAGGAGCGCCTGAATATTGAGGATGGTGACTGCGTGTTCTTCGCGGCCGGAGATTGGGAGCAGAGCTGCACCATCCTCGGTCGTGTGCGTCTGGCCTGCGCTGAGTTCATGGAGCTCCTCAAGGGCAACACTGATGTGGACCTTTTCTGGGTGACACGCTTCCCCCTCTTTGGCTGGGATGCCGAAGAGGAGCGCTTCTGCGCCATTCACCACCCCTTCACTCGCCCGGTTCCCGAGGACGTGGAGAAGGTGCTCAAGGGTGAGATTTCCACCGAGCTCTGCGCCGAGGCCTACGATGTCATCTTCAACGGCAACGAGCTGGGCGGCGGTTCCATCCGAATTCACGAGAAGGAGCTGCAGGACGCCACCTTCCGCGCCCTCGGTCTCGATGATGCCACGATTGAAGAACAGTTCGGGCACCTGCTCAGTGCCTTCTCCTTCGGCGCACCGCCTCACGGTGGTCTGGCGCTCGGGCTGGATCGCGTGGTCATGCTCATCAGCGAGAGCGAGTCGATTCGCGAGGTGATAGCCTTCCCGAAGAACAACCGCGGTGCTGACCTGATGAGTGAATCGCCTGCTCAGGCTGAGCCCAACCAGCTGCGCGACGTTCACATCCAGGTGAAGCTGCCGGAGAAACTCCGTCTCAAGATGGAAGCCGAGAAGGCCGCCGCTGAGGCAGAGGAAACCCAAGGCTGATTCGCGCGGGAGTTTGTGATTTATAACCGAGCGGCGCATATGCAGCGTGTCTGTGTATGCGCCGTTTTCTGAGAAAGTACAAAGTCAAACGGACGAGGACCAGGGTGCAGGATTCCGCTCGCTTTGCTCGCCCGGCTTTTCCTTTGCACATCGTACCTCGTTCCTTGTACATTAAAGTCCCATCCGGCGATTTTATGAGAGTTCCCTTAAATAAAAGCACCGTTGTCGTGCGCCTCACGGGTAAGAGAGCATGAGCCGCAATACTGTAAAGAATCATCGCGCCGAGGGTGAACAGCCGATCGACTGGGCTGCCTGGCTGGATGAGTATGGCGACAGGTTGCTGCTGTATGCCCGCCAGCAGACCCGCCGTGAGGCAGATGCCGAGGATGTCTTGCAGGACGCTCTGGTGCAGCTGGTTCAGGCGGTGGAATCCGGAGCCTTCCAGGGGGCGCGTGAGCAATGGTCGGCCTATGCCTACACGGCCATACGGCATCTTGCGATGGATCGTGGGCGCCGTGAAGAGGTGCGCCGCAGCTATGCTGCCCGCCAGCAGGAGACTCTGAGCGAGGGCGAAGAGGATTCTCCCTGGCTCGCCTGTTCCTCTGATTCCGAGTATCTGCGCCATCGGGTAGAACAGATGCTCCGTACCCTGCCCAGGGAAATGGCGGAAGTTGTCATCCTCAGAATATGGGGTGACCATACGTTCCGTGAAATCGCTGAAATGACCCAGACTAATCTTTCTACCATCACTTCGCGGTATCGCTACGCCATGCAGGCTCTGCGCAAGGAGTTGGAAGATAACCCCATCGAATCATGACTATCGACCAGGACAAGATATTACCCGTTCCCGGAGTCACTCCGTCCGCGATGACGCCGGAGCTACGCTCCCGCCTGCTGAGCGCCATGCAGGAGGCTGGCGATGAAACCCGCGAATTCATGCATGAGGAGTCTCTGCTGCGCTGCCTGGCACCTGCTCCCATGCCGGGTGTTGTGCGCAGCCGCGTGGGGGTGCGAATGCACCTGAATGCCCTGAATGTGCGCCGTTCGCTGCGCTACGGGACGACTCGGGGCTGGCGCAGGGTAGCCGCAGCGGCAGCCTTGCTTGCCCTCTGCTGCACGGGTGGCGGCTGGGTTCTCGTGTCCGATGCGGTCGCCGATACGGCATCGAACCAGGGGGTGGTGAGTCGCAGCATCATCGAAACCAGGGGGGGCGATACCGTGCGCTGGGGGGCTGATGCCGTTCCGGTGCATTGCTATGAAGTTACGTACGAAGATACCTTTGTGATGGATGCCGAATCCGATATGCGCGTGATGGTCAGTGTCCCGAACCGAACTGAGGTGATAGTTCCAGCTGATGTCCTGTAAATGAATAGCCTGTTTCCACATCATTGTCTGTTGGCCTGCCTGACGATACCCCTGGTGGCGGCGGCTCCCGAACATCGGGCTGCTTTCGGTATCGTGGGGGATGACCTGACTCCGGCGCTTCGCGTGTACGTGGGCGTGGAGCAGGGCGTGCTTGTCAAATCCGTCTGGCCGGGTAGTCCTGCTGAGAAAGCCGGGGTCAAGCGCGGCGATGTCATCGTACAGCTGGAGGGGCAGCCGGTGGCTGATCGTGCGGCGATGGCGGCTGCGCTGAGTAGTCGGACCCCCGGAGAGAAAGTGCGGGCCACCCTCTCCTATGGGGGAGTCCTGCGTGATGTGGAGATAGAGCTGCTTCCCCGGCCGAAACATCCTGCGGCGGTGCGCCGTACGCCCGAATCAGCCGTTGGTGGCGATAGACTGCATCGCCCGATTGTTGTCTCCGATGAGATTCGCCGAAGTTTCCGCGAAAGACGCCGCAACATCTGCCGCCTGTTGTCCGTGCTGCCCGCTCCGCTGGATAAGGGAGCCATCATTGATGAGCTGCAGGCCATCCGCGACCTGGCGCGCGATGCCAATCCCGGTGGCGCCGGGTGGATGGTCGGTCGCGCCGGTATCGCAGCAGTTCAATTCCGCGACAGTGAGGGCATTTTGCTGCTGCGTGGGGCGGATAACAAGCTTACCCTTGAGGTGTACGATATGAGCGGCAAGATGGTATGGCGCTGCTCGCTGAATACCCCTGAAGAGTGCGGGAGTCTGCCGGAGTCTGTACGGACTCGGCTTCTGGCTTTGTAGACAAGCAAACTTATTGCTGCCCAAGCAGGCGGCGGATGAGATGGAGGGTGATGCGCCCGCTCTCCTCCAGCGAGTGCGGGCAGATGCGCTTCATGTTGTCGCCGGTGGTGTGCCACCAGCTGCTGCCGGTGAAGACGGCTATCAGGTTGAGGCTGTCAACGCCTGCCTCCAGATAGGGGAGGTGGTCATCCATATAGGAGCCCGGCCAGACGGTCCAACGCTCCGGATTGAAACCCAGCTCACGGATGCTCGCCATGTAGTGAGCATACATGAAATCGGATGTGTCGAGGGAGGGCGGCGCGATGATCTTGTTGCGCCCGCCTACCATGTCGAGATTAATCTGGTATCGGGGCAGGACTCCGGCTCGGCGGGCAACATCGAAGCGCGAGCCGTATAAGCCATCGGTTTCGCTCATGCGCGGGGCGAAGGATTCCTCGCCGTCCAGAAAGATGAGTTCCACCTGCTCACTCAGTTCCGGCGGCAGCACACGCGCCAGCTCCAGCAGCACGGCTGCTCCGCTTGCCCCATCGTCCGCACTCTCAAAATCGGGAGCGATACCGCGCTTGGTATCGATATGGCAACTGAGCAGCAGCGGGGGGGAAGTCCCCGGCGATTTCGTCTTGACCGCACGAAGGTTGGTCATCCCGACATTGCCGACGCGAAAGGTATCGCGATGCACCGTCCATCCTGCTGCGCGAAGGTGTTTCGCCAGGTAATCAAGCTGGGCGGCGTAGGCAGGAGAATCTGATAGACGTGGGCCCAGAGCGCAGATATCGTGGCAGTGCAGGTAGGCGTTGGTGCCGGTGAACTGCGGACTGTCGACATACACCGGCCGGGGGGCGGGCGGTGGGGGTGTCTTCTCCTCGCGGCAGCCGGCCAGCAGCAACAGAGCGATGCTCAGAACTCCGATGGATGCAAGGCGCTGCATGGGCTGACTGACTCAGAGCTGTTCGCTTACGCCGAATATTTGCAGAATTCGCACCAGTTCGTCGCGTCCGGCGTAGGGAATTTCAATCACGCCGTTGCTCTTGCCCTTCAGGGAGATGTTGACCTTGGTGCCGAAGTCGTCCGAGAGCTGGCGGCAGATACGGGCATAGGCATCCGGCAGCTCCGGCAGTAGCTTCGGCAGCTCCTGGTCCGGAGTCGGCGGGTTGAGGAGCGTTTTGACTAATTGTTCGGTCTGGCGTACCGTCATGCCCACCCTTGCGACCCGCTCAGCGGCAAGCGTCTGCTTGTCTTCATCCTTAAGCTGCAGGAGTACTTTCGCGTGACCCACAGTGATTTTCGATTCTTCCAGCAGGGTACGCACGGCAGGTGCCAGCTCCAGCAGGCGAACCATGTTGGCCACCACGGCGCGAGATTTGCCCACATGCTGAGCAATTGTCTCCTGCTTCATGCCGAAGCGTGTCTGGAGCAGGCGGTACTGCTCGGCCTCTTCCAGCGGAGTGAGGTCTGCACGCTGAAGATTTTCGATGAGGGTGAGCTCAGCGACTTCCTGGTCTGTGGCTTCATGCACCACGACCTTGACTGTTGTGTGTCCCAGGCTGGCTACGGCACGCAGACGACGCTCACCGGCGATGAGTTCAAACTTTCCGTCAACCTTGCGGACGACCAGGGGTTGCACCAGTCCGCTCTCGCGGATGGAAGCGGCCAGCTCCTCAATCTGCTGCTCGTCGAAGCGGCGGCGAGGCTGGAACGGCGACTTCTGAATCTCTGCCACATTGGCCAGTATCACGCGATCTTCATCCACGGCCGCCTCGAGGGGGGAGCTGGCAACGTGATTTTTCTTGATGAGGGCTCCGAGTCCTTTTCCTAATGCTTGTTTGGCCATATGGTTGTGCGTCTAAATTCTGCCGGTTGAGTTTCTAAAAAGGTGCGCGGTATTCTATCTGATTTGTCAGAAATTGGCAATACATTTTTACGGATTCACCCGGCTTTTGTCGTCCGCTGGCGCAAAAAATCAGCGGAGCCCGGAATCGGTCTCCGCTTTCATGAAAATGACAGATGTCCTCCATCACCCTCTGAACTTGGCTTTCTGGTGTTGCCAGATAGCAAATGCAGCACAGAGCACGTTCGGCAGCCACAGGACAATGTAGGGGGTGATGCCGCCGGATTTGCGTGATAATTCGCAGAATACCAGAGCCATGAAATATACGGCTGCCACGAGGATACCAATGGCGAATCCGGTGGAGGTGTCGCGTCGGCGTGCTGTAATGGCCAGCGGTACGCCGATGAGCGAGAAAACGATGCAGGCGCAGGCAAAGGAGGCTCGCTGCACCCCCTCCGTGCGGAAGGCGCGGATGTTCTTGGTGTTCATCTGATCCATGAACGAGGAGGCATCTTTGCGGGTCTCAGCCCAGAGCCGCTTGGCACAGGGGAACGGTGCTTTTACACCGGCGGCTGCTTCGCAGTGGTGGATGGTTTTCTTGTCAACTCCTTCCAGGATAGCCAGCTGGTTGAGAACATCACTGATTTCCGTATTGGTGAATCGGTTGGGCTTGAACTTGCGTGAGGTGCGGATGGGGATGTGCACCCGCATGGGCATGCTCTTGATGATGGGCAGATCCGTTACATTGTTGCGGGTGCGCTCCATCGTCGCATTGCGGAGAGTCAGCGTCAGGATTCGGCTCTTGAGGTCAAAGTCGCCGATGCGTGCCGCCTCGGCATGGATGGCATCGAAATCCGCTCCCATGGCGTTACCTGCATCCTCTGCCGGGTAGATGTGTACCCCCAACAGGTCGTCTCCGCTGCGCTTTTCGATGTATATCTGCACCTTGTCCAGTTTGGTGGCGTCCTGGCTGGAGTTGAGCAGATTGCGGGGATTATCCATGGCCGCCTTGACTACCAGCTCGGTCATAGCCTGTTTGCCCTTGGGGGCTACCTCGATGTTGATATAGTAGCAGAGGAACGAGAGCGCTATACCCATGCCGATGGCCGGTGCGCTGAGGCGCCAGAGGCTCAGCCCCGCCATTCGCATGGAGGTCAGCTCGTTATCGGCTGCCAGCCGTCCGTAGACCAGCAACACCGCCGTGAGGAACCCCCATGGAACGGAAAAGGTGAGCGAGAACGGTATCACCTGCAGGATGAAATCAATCACGATAGAAGGCGGCGCACCGCTTTCTACCAACAGAGAATGCAGTTCCTTGAACAGCTGCCCAAGCAGCAGAAGCATCGTCAGCGACAGTACCCCCAGAAAGGTAATGGCAAGGAGTTGGCGGAGTATGTAGCGATCCAGCGTTTTCATGTAGGCTGTCGTTATTCTAGCATATCTGTGTTCTTTTGCAAACATGAAATGGCGAAAATGATTAATTTCTGTGTAGTATTGATTTCTTTAATGCGTCACAGGTGCGTGAAACGCAGGTTTTCAGCTTGCAATCACGGGGAGGAGGTAGTAACATACGGGCATGTCCCTGCTCGAACTTCTCAGAGCCCTGTTTGAGATTGCGGTTCTCTGGGTTCTCTTCTACCAGCTGTACCGCGCTATCAAGGATTCCCGTGCTGCTGCCATTCTGGCGGGGTTGATAGCGACGGTGATAGTCGGCTATATCCTGCTGGAGCTGACTCATGCCGTAGTGCTGCAGCAGCTGGCCGGCCTCATCATCGGCCCGGGTACGCTGCTGGTGGTGCTGTTTCAACCGGAGGTGCGTTCGGGACTGGCCAGATTCGGTTCCAACAAGATTATCCGCAGGCTGCTCAGCCAGCGCGAGGAGAATATGGACTTCATCTCCACTGTCTGTGAATCGGTTTCCTACCTGGTGAGCAAGCGTTACGGGGCTCTCATTGCTATCTGCCGCAACAACAATCTGCAGGAATATACCTCGACGGGAACGGAGCTCGATGCCTGCTATACCCGCGAGCTCATAGGTACGATATTCATGCCGAAGACATTACTGCATGATGGCGCCGTCATTGTGAATGGCGATCGTATCGTCTGCGCAGCGGCGATTCTGCCGGTGTCCAACCGCGAGCTCAAGGATCGTAGTATGGGGCTGCGTCATCGTGCCGGTATCGGTCTGGCTGAGGCATCGGATGCCGTGGTCATCATCGTCTCGGAGGAGACCGGTTCCATTTCGCTGGCCGTGGGTACGGAGGTACGCCGAGACCTGAGCCTGGAACTTCTTTCGCAACGCTTAACTCAACTCTTGTCAACACATGCAACGCAGGAACATCATACAGAGACTCTTCCTCAATAACTGGAAACCGAAACTTATCTGTCTCGTCTGTGCCGTGGTGGTATGGCTGCTGGTGAACCATCTGCTGGTGCGTGGGGACAGCCCGGAGTGGGATATTGACGATATCCGCATTTCAAAACCCGAATAATTGGAGTCATGAGCAGTTATTTCATTACCGGGACGGATACCTCCGTCGGCAAGACGCATGTCGTGTGCGCCCTGTTGCGCGATTTATGCAGGCGGGGGATTTCCTCGGTGGGGTATGTGCCGGTTTCTTGCGGCAGCCGAGCCGATGCGCGGGCTATCCGTGAGGCCTGTGCCTCCAAACTCTCTCTGGAGGAGCTCAATCCGCTGTATTTCAGGGCGTCGGCAGCACCGTCCGTGGCTGCGGAATTTGAGCGCAGGAGAGTGGAGCCCCGGGTGCTGACAGCCGGTTTTCACGCGCTCGCTGAGCGATACGAGACCGTGCTGGTCGAAGCGATGGGGGGCTGGCTGCTCCCTCTGGACAAAGGCTGCACGATGGCAGACCTGGCAGAGCAGCTGCAGCTGCCGGTGCTGGTGGTGGCGAACAATCGATTCGGCGCGGAGAGTCACGTGATGCTGACGATTCAGGATATACAGCGTCGTGGGCTTGTCTGCCGGGGGATTATCCTCAACCATATCGCGGAGGATTGGGATACCGCTTCACTGACGAACCGCAGGGTGATGGAGGAATACACGGGAGTTCCGGTCATTGCAGAGCTGATACACGGGCAGGATGAGCTCGACTCTTCGATATTGGACGAAGTGTCGGCATAAAGAACATGCTTTTATCAAGCCGGAGCCCGATGCAAGCCGAAAGCCGGAGGGAGAATCCCCGCTATCTGCAGGAGCAGATAATCACTTATCTGGGCAACAAGCGGCACCTGCTGGATTTCATCGGGCAGGGGCTGCGGGTTGTGCAGCAGCGGCTCGGCAAGCGCAGTCTGCGCTGTCTGGATGCTTTCTCCGGTTCCGGTATCGTGTCCCGCTATCTGAAACAATTTTCTGAGTGCCTGTATACGAACGATTTGGAGGATTATGCCCGAGTGCTTAATACCTGCTATCTGGCGAACAGTGCAGCGGTTCATGAAGCCCTCCTTCCGGAGCGATTCGAGACCCTGACGGAGCGATTGCCGCAGGAGCTTGTGCCCGGGCTGCTGGCGGCGCACTATGCACCGCAGGATGATGCTCATATCTGCCCCGGGGAGAGGGTGTTCTATACTCGCCGCAATGCCGTTTATCTGGATTCTGCGCGGCGATTGATAGGAGAACAGCCGGAGGAGGTGCAGCCCTTTTTCCTGGCCCCCTTGCTGTATGCCGCCTCCGTGCATACCAACACTTCCGGTGTGTTCAAAGGCTTTTATAAGAATGCAGAGGGTGTAGGGCAGTTTGGCGGGCGTGCCCGCAATGCGCTGCAACGCATCTGCGCGGATATCGAGCTGCAGCTGCCGGTGTTCTCCCGCTTTGACTGCGAGCACCATGTGCTGCAGGGGGATGCCGCGAATCTGCCTTCCATTCTGCCGGAGCTCGACGTCGCCTATGTGGACCCTCCTTATAATCAGCATCCGTACGGCTCCAACTATTTCATGCTGAATCTACTGCTTCGGAATGAGCCGCCGGTGGACTGCTCCCCGGTGTCCGGTATCCCGACGGACTGGAACCGCTCTGCCTACAACCGCCGCCGTGAGGCAGCGGAGAGTCTGCGCCAGCTGCTGGAGACGCTGCCTGCGCGCTTTATTCTGGTGTCATATAACTCTGAGGGCTTCATCAATCCGCAGGAGATGAAGCGTCTGCTGAGCCCGCTGGGGCGTGTGCAGGAAATGGTGACGGATTATGCCACCTTCCGCGGTTGCCGCAATCTGCGTTCCCGCTCGCTCAAGGTGCAGGAATATCTTTACCTGCTGGAAAAGTAATGCTGCCTGACCTATGAAAAAGCCCAAATCGCTTCAGCCGTACCGCTCCCGAATGGAACAGCGAGCCAGGGAGGCAAGCCTGCTGCCGGAGCCGGAACGGGTGCCTTTTTTCTATTGCAACGGCAGAAACAGGGCGGATTTCAAGGCTGCGGTGGAGTCCGGTGAGCCGGAGGCAGTGGAGCTGGCGCTGGAGGTGCTGGCGGGTGAAGTCTGGCCGCAGCCGGGATATGCTCGTGGTTTCCGCGCAGCGTTGCGGCGTGCCGCTGCGGCAGAGTTGCTCTCCTCCGGGCAGAGAAAGCTCCTTTTTGCCATAGAGAGTCGCTATCTGGAGCGGCTGGAGCTTGCTGCCTTTTATTCCCCTCTCTCCGCAGAGCAGGCAAGAGCATGCCGCAGGCTCCCCGCGCAGCGCAAATGGATGCAGGAGGCCTTCGGCAGCCTCCCGGACCCGGTTTTCCCGAAACTACAGCCTGTCCCGGCTCCGGCTGCGGTCATTTCACGCATGGTGGAGGCCGGGCTGCTGCCGCGCTCTTTGCAGCAGAAACTGCTCAAGCCGGACGAGGCGCTCATCATGGATCTGCTGCATGACCCGTGGGCTGTGCTGCCGACACAGCATCATCGTGAGCAGTTGCCGGAGGCTGCTGCGGATACCGTTTGTTACCATCTGGATATCATACACTACAGCTGGGTGATTGCTCCCTGGCGCGTGGTACAGCGCAAGTTGGGCATCAGCTTGGCGGCTGACGGCAGTTTCTACTGCAATCGGGATGAGTGGGACATCATTTTTGCGGCCGATATCAGCCGCGGGTGAGACAGCTTGCCGCCAGATAGCCGAGAATGAAGCAGATGATGCTGCCGACGAGTGTGGCGGTGATGTAGCTGGCGGCGGTGAGGTGATTGCCCGCACGGAAGAGAAACGTGTTCTCCAGTGCAAAGGAGGCCAGCGTGGAGTACCCCCCGCAGAGCCCTGTCATGAGTGCGGCGCGCAGGTGCGGGGATTCCACAAGCCCGTGGACACCCAAGGCACAGAAAATCCCCATGAACAGGCAGCCGCCGAAATTGATGAACAATGTGTGCCAGGGCATATCCACTTCTGTGATACCCCATCTGGTGGTGATGAGTACAGCGGTTATGTAGCGCAGGACGCCGCCCACAAAGCAGCCACAGCCTACATATAGCATGGTTTTGAGTGAGAGTTCCATTATCTGCGGTTGGGATTCAGATCCCGGAGATGGTCTTCGCGATCCTGGCGGTTGCGGAGCATCGTGCGTTTTTCTCGGCGGTGGACGCGTTCCAGCGTCATCTGGCGTTTCTGATTGCGGCGTTCCAGCTCAGCTATTTCGGCATCCAGATTGAGGAAGTGTTCGTAGCGCTCACGGGAGAGCGCCCCGGATTCCAAGGCCGCGCGGATGGCGCAGCCCGCATCCTTGCGGTGGGAGCAATCCGCATAGCGGCATTGCGATTCCAGCTCCGAGAGGTCAGCAAACTCAGCGCGGAGGGTGGCGGTATCCGTCCACATGTGAATCTCTCGCATGCCCGGGTTGTCTATCAGCACGCCTCCACCGGGCAGTACCACCAGCTCCCGAGCCACGGTGGTGTGGCGCCCCTTGCCGGTGACGGTGTTCACGCCGCCGGTCTCCAGCCAGTCATCGCCCAGAAGCGAGTTGACAAAGGTGCTCTTGCCCACGCCGGAGGAGCCGACGATAGTGATGGTTTTCCCCTTCGGAACGCGCCGGAGGTAGGGTGGGTATCCCTTCTTCCAACAGGCGGCAATGGGGTATACCTCCGGCCCGAGGGCGGCAATCTCTGCACAGACGGCCTGCATGCGCTCTGCCGGGGCTGAGTCACATTTATTCACCAGCACCACGGGGGTGGCACCGCACTTGCGGATGAGGGTCAGGTAGCGCTCGATGCGGCGGATGTTGTAATCGCTCTCAGCATCGGTGATGACTACCACCATGTCTACATTGGTGCCGATGACCTGTTCCGCGCAGCTGCGGCCGGGAGCCTTGCGCGAAAACCGATTGCGGCGGGGCAGCAGGGCACGGATGACGGGCAAATCCTTGCCGTTACCGGGGTCTACGGCCACCCAGTCTCCCACCGTAGGCAAATCGGCATCTGACACAGCATCATGCCACACTTTACCGGCCAGTACCACCTCGTGGTCGCCCTTGCCTCTGGCGATGACGGTGAAGTTGATTTTAGTCTCGCGGATGATGCGGGCCGGGTACCACTCCGGGTGCTCCAGCGCGGCAAAAGCTGCGGCAAAATCATCGCCCCAGCCGAGCATTTCCATGGTTACTTTCATGCTTCGACAATGGTGGCGTGTTCAATGATGCGCATGGCAATCTGCTCCTTGGTGTCTTTCTTGAGCGGCACGGTGTGCTCTGCAAAGACGAGTATCACTTCATTCTCCCGGGAATCAAAACCGATATCAGCGCGTGAAACATCGTTGGCCACTATCATATCGCACTGCTTTCTCAGCAGTTTTTCGCGCGCGTAGCTTTCCACATCCTGTGTTTCTGCCGCAAAGCCGATGAGTTTCCCGGAGAAGCCGAAAGTGCTGCGCATGCTGCCCAGAATATCCGGGGTGCGCTCCAGCTCCAGTACCAGGCGTTCAGCCTGTTTCTTGATTTTCTGCTCAGCTATGGCTACAGGACGGTAATCAGCTACGGCGGCACAGAGAATGGCCACATCCACTCCCCCGATGAGGTCACGCACCGCATCATACATCTGCTGCGCACTCTCCACCGGTACAAAATCCACTCCCGCCGGGACGTCCAGTGTCGTCGGCCCTGATATGAGCAATACCTCGTGTCCTTCGTGCCGAGCCGCTCCGGCCAGCGCATAGCCCATGCGCCCGGAGGAACGGTTGGTGAGGTAGCGGACGGGATCCAGTGCCTCGCGGGTGGGACCGGCGGTAATCAGAAACTTCATG
This sequence comes from Akkermansia sp., assembly GCA_017409465.1. Taxonomy (GTDB): domain Bacteria; phylum Verrucomicrobiota; class Verrucomicrobiia; order Verrucomicrobiales; family Akkermansiaceae; genus Akkermansia. Next base: position 70,087 of record JAFQSQ010000024.1, read on the forward strand.
CCCGCTAGTCTATCATCAATCGGTTATTTTGGCAAGCTTACCATGATGCTGCGCGCGGTTTACTTCTGTACTCTGCTGCGCAGGATATAGCCGGGTGGTGCATATCGCAGCTCTGCGGCATCGATAAGGGGGCGGACGATACGTCCCTGAGCGTCGGTGTAGCGTGAGATGAAATGCTGGTACAGACGGGCGTATGCAGGGCTGAGAAAGGTCTTTTCATAAAATCCGGGGCTCATGGCACCATGGCTGAAATAATGGCGGCTGATGAACTCTCTCGCCACATGGATAGCGAAACCCTCACAGATGACGTGGGGTTCTCCCCGGGGGATTACAGCTATTTTGGGATAGCGGGAATAGAAGAAACAGTGCGCCAGCTCATGAACCAGTGTGTCGTTGAGTGTCATTTCCCGCAGCAGCCTGCTGTTGTCGTCCGTAACGGGGGGCAGAGGTGAGGTAAAGTAGGTCATGCGGAATCTGACGAAGCTGCTGCCGGCTACCCACTGTGCCCCGCCCAGGTAGCGACCGTTTCCCTGTTCCACGCTGATGGGTATCTTATCCGGATCAGGGGTGGTAAGTCCGCTTACGGAATAGGTGGTGGGCTCTGAGGCGATGTGATTCAGCATGAGCGTCAACCGCTGCCGGATACCTGTTTCATCTTCGCCGCATTGCATTAATTCCTGAGCAAGCCGGGAGAGATGTCGGGTACCATCGTCGCTGATAGTTCGGGTGGGACTCGCTTCATCTCCCGTTGCAGCGTTCACCGTCTGTATCCACACCGGAGGCATCAGGGCGAAGACCGCTATCAAATAACTGAAACGAAGTATCGGCATATATCTTTGCAGGAACCCCCGGTAGACTATCACCAAATCTCGTTTTTGGCAAGTTCCGATGTTTTATTTTGACAGGACTGCGGCGTTGTGTTAGTCTCATGAGCCTATGAATACGAAAGGTTATCTCAGTATTGGCCGGGCAGTTCTCCTGTTGTTCGCGCTATACGGTGTGTCCTGTTTGCCACCCCTGTCTGCACAGGAAGAGCAGGTGACGGAGAGCGCAGCGCTGAACGACAAAGAGGCGTTTGTGCTGGCAAAGGCTTTGTATACCACCACTCTGGATTCCTTTACAGCTTCTGCCGGTGCTGCTCCGGTAGATGCCGCTGCGCCCATTGTCAGCAAAATGGCAGAACTGGGTATAACCATGGAAATCAAAATGGTCGGCGGGACGAAGGCAAAACCGGTCGTGCTGACATCGGATGTCAGCCTTGGAACCTGCAAGTGCATAGAGGCACTTGATCGGCTGGGAATTGCTGCCGGCTGTGAGTTTCAGGTGCTGAATAAGGCTGTACGTTTTCTCTATAATGGAGATCGTACAGTGCGGACTGTCTATAAGTTTGAACAGAAATTCATTTTCACCGAGTTGAAGAACCATACCAGGAAAGGCTCTAATCTTGAGATAGACGGTTCGATTCTGGGGCTGCCTTTCCCGGAGGGCTGTTCGATGAAATATTCTATACCGTCAGGGAACTTGACGGTGGAGCATCATCCGCAGCAGCATCCTCATATCCGTAAAATTCTGAAGGAAAAGTATTGGGCCTGGCAGGATACTCAGTCGGGAGACAAAAAGAAGAATATGTCAGATGACGAGAGAGCGATGAACAAGCTGAGTGTGGCTTTCATGCCTCCCATCATGGAGTCAACGGAATGCTCCGTCCGGGAGGCCGTCGAGTTACTGAATGCGGTGATTGCTGCCAGTGGTATCAAGCTAGTGCTGCACAAGGATATTGATTCGAACAAGCGCGTTCAGCTCGACCAATCAGCCATAAAAAACGGTGGCTATGCTAACAGTGCACTGCTGTCTATCTGCGATAGTCTTGGCACCAATTATAAGGTGAAGAAGAATAAAATCACCATTCGACTTTTTGCTGATGGTGAGCGTACGCGTCGCTACCGCATCAGTGCTCAGAAGTTTTCGGAGCTGATGGGGCGGGACGTGTCATCGGAGGAGGAGCTGATAAAGGCTCTGCATGATTTGGGAATAGGCACGCCTGCCGGAACAAGTGTCAAATGGGGAGAGAAGAAAAAGCTCCTTATCCTCAAATCCGACAGAGTCAGTATTCTCAAAAATATGGACGATGTCATGAGAGAACAGGGTATTCCCTTCAACGAAAAGAAGAAGAAGAAGTAATATTACTTCGGCAATTATTGCTCCGGCAATTAAAGGATGTTGCTCTGCCGATACGCCAAATGGAAATCTGCCGGGAAGTACGAAGTCAAAAGGACGATGGACAAGGTACAGAATTCCGCTCGCTCTGCTCGCATGATGAACGATGAAGGACGCTTAGCGTTAGTTGAAACCATCTGCGCGCAGCGCAGCGAACTTTTCATTCGTACTTCGTC
>JAFQSQ010000002.1 GCA_017409465.1 Akkermansia sp.
ATGGGAAGTTGTAGGGAAGTACGATTGACGAATGACCCGTCTCCGCCGAAGGCTTCGCCGTGGCAGGCGACTTACGAATGAAAAGTTCGCTGCGCTGCGCGCAGATGGTTTCAACTAACGCTAAGCGTCCTTCATCGTTCATCATGCGAGCAGAGCAAGCGGAATTCTGTACCTTGTCCATCGTTCTTTTGACTTCGTACTTCCCGGCAAATGCCCATCTTTATCTGTCGATGTACCTATTCCGGCAGTTTAGCTATTTATCAAACGCTATACTAGATAAACTCTCGCTTTGCCGCAGCCGGCAGGGCGTACATGAAGCGCTGACCATAGTATTTGCTGGTGATACGCGAATCCAGGAGGGTGATTATCCCCCGGTCTGAGTGGGAGCGGATGAGGCGCCCGATACCCTGGCGGAACTTGAGTACAGCCTCCGGCAGACTGTAATCGCGAAAAGGATTGCCCCCCCGAGCCTGTATCGCCTCGGATCGCGCCTCAACGAGCGGATTGCCGGGGGATTCAAAGGGGATGCGGGTCACAATCACATGGGAAAGAGCCTCTCCGGGCACATCCACCCCCGTCCAGAAGCTGTCCGTCCCGAAGAGGACACTGCCGATGTTGTTCTTGAAGCTCTGCAGCATCTGCGAGCGGGTCAGGGTATCGCCCTGCACCAGCAGCGGCCAGCCCCGCTCCTCACAGAACGGGCGCAGCCGCGCGGCCTGTGCCCGCATAAGATTGTAGCTGGTAAAGAGGACAAACGCCCGCCCCTGCGATTCGTCCAGCGCGCGCATAATCCAATCAGCGAGCGCCGGTTGGTACATATCATCCTCGCTCGCCGGAGGGGGTGGCGGCATACTGCGGGCAACGATGACACGCATCTGCTCCGCAAAATTGAAAGGGCTGCCTATTTTCAACGTGGCCGCACCTTCAGCGCCGATGCGTCCGGTAAAATACTCCATTCCCCGCTCCCCGGTAGACAGGGTGGCGCTGGTGCAGATACAGGCCCGACCGGCCTCAAAGAGCTTCTCCCTCAGCACAGGTGCCACATCGATGAGCGCGGAGCGGATATTCATGTAGCGCCCCTCCGCGCCGCTGCTTTCAGCCCAGTACACGGATGAATCCGCATGGGTCAGCTGCACCAGCTCGCGGGTGGTCTCCACGTAGGCCAGCAGCCGCGCGGCGGTATCCATCAGCTCATCGCGCGTCAGGTTGTTTTCCTCACCGGCGGCCATCTCGCGTACTTCGGCATACAGAAGACGCAGCGCAGGCGAGAGAATATCCTCCGTCCACCCCCCTGTCCGCAGACGCACTGTCCCATGGTGGGCATCGAGCTGGCAGTCGGCGCGTGCCGCCCGGAAGAACTCTTCCGTCGCACCCTGTGCCTCCTCTATCAGCTGGATGAGATTCGGCCCGGCGCATCGTCGCAGGCTCCCCTTGCCGGTGCGTGGATTGTACAACCGCAGCAGGTCGTAGGTCAGCTCGGCTTCACTCAGGCTGAGGCCAAGCTGGTGCGCCGCGACAGTCTCGATGGTATGCGCCTCATCCAAGATCACAAAATCGCCGGGAAAGATAAAGCCCTGAGGCTCTGCCTCATCCTCAGCCGCGATCTCATCAGCCAGTGCCAGCAGTCCGAAAAAGAGAGTGTGATTGAGCACGACAACCCGAGCATCCTGCACACGACGGCGCGCTGCCTGGTAGGGGCAATCGGGGCCACAGTTGCGCGGGGTACAGACGTGGTTCTCGCTACAGACCTGCGCCCAGACTTTCGGCGAAATGTTCAGCTCTGCCGGCAGCTCAGCCAGTGAGCCCTCGCCGCTCTGTCCTCCCGTATACCAGCGATGCAACTCGTGCAGCTGGCGCGTTTCATCCTGATTGAAGAGGTCGGTCGCCTGCTCCAGAGCTCGGCGCAGGCGGGTCTTGCAGAGGTAATTGGCACGTCCCTTCAACAGTGCGGCGCTTAAGTCACAATCCAAGGCTCGCGCAACCGTCGGGATATCCTTGTGAAACAACTGCTCCTGCAGATTGATGGTGTGGGTCGAGATGATGGCCTTACGATCGTGTTCCAGAGCAAAACGGATGGAGGGAATCAGGTAGGCCAGCGACTTGCCCACCCCGGTACCGGCTTCTGCCAGCAAGGCGGTCTCACCCTCCAGCGCCAGAGCAACGGCCCCGGCCATCTCCTGCTGCTGCGGGCGATACTCAAACCCACGCGCCCGAGAGAGCACGCCCGAGGCAGAAAAATCCTGCAGGGTCTGATCATGAAGTGCGCCCACGGTTGACCGGATAGGCTGATAGACGGGGATTAGCGCAGAGTACGATCGCTGACAGCGGGCAGGCGCAGGTACAACGGCAGGTCGGGGAAGAAAGTGCGCAGGGTGTTCACGTCGGTGTTGCCATCGATGAAATACCACTGGTTCAGCTTGGTGCCGCGGCGGATACCGGTATCCGTAATCACCTCATCACGCACGGCGAAAATGTAGTTCTTGCGCTCCATGCGGGTATTACCGTTGCGCCCGGGCATGCTGATGACCAGGGTCGTGGGCAGCACCACGATGCGGCTGCGATCCTTGGTAGCCTGCAGATCCTCCACCGCTCGCTGTGCGCGCACGTCGCGGCGCACCGCCTGCACCGAGGCCATGGGCGGGGTGACGACGTACTCCGAATAGGGAGCCTCCACCGTAAAGCTCTCAATACGCATACCGCTCTCTTTCATTCTCTGACCTATTTTGGCATACTTGGCTCGCAGAGCCCGATCGCCGGCCGCCATGCGGGCGCGAGCTTCCTCGACGGTCTCGCTGCCACGTGACCCGATACCCATGATGCGGTGGGCGCGGCGCGCTTCGCTATCGGGGGTCGCGACTCGCATCTGGTCAGCATAGGTGCGGCGCAGGGGCGGATACATGAAATCAACCGCCCAACCCATATCACAGTTGCGAACAGCTGCACCGTACTGGCGAGCAGCTTCGCGAGCTGACTGTGCCGCCTCAGAAGCCGCCAGGCCGGTAGCGGACATCCAGACGACAAGCATCAGGACAAGTGAGAAAACTTTCTTCATATCCGTCATCCTACCAGTCTTCGCACACGCGCGCAAGCACGCAGTGTGTACTACTTGTGCTACTATTGCAGCGACCCCCCCGGAGACACGCAGAGAGGCATGTACGGAAAGATTCCGTCACTTGCTCTTCTGAGACTCAATATCTGCCGTCGGGTAGAACTGCCCCGTCACCACCAGATGATGCACGGTCAGTCCCGCAATGAATGCCATGGCCAACACCGCCAGCACATAGAGGGGCTTGATGATGGACATGACCAGCTTCACGCTCTCGGGCTCCTCATCATCCAGCGCGTACAAGTCCTCTCCCATCGGCTCCGTCACTGCCCTGCGGCGAGGCTTCAGTCGAATCCCGGCGGCGACGGTGGGTCGCACCACGGTACGGCGGGCACGCAGGGAGCTGCTGCGCATGCTGCCTCCCCGACGGTGAGTGCTGCGAATAACCGTGCGCGGACGTACTTTCTTCTTTTTCTTTCGGGAAGCTCCGGGGACGGGCTTTTTCTTCAGTCTGGCGGGGGCGGCACTCCGACGCGTCATGACGGGTGCCGCAGCAGACGGGGTCTCCCCCTGCTCTTCTGCATCGATATCCGCTGCTTCATCAGATTCTGTTTCGTCGGGTTCAGATTCATCAGGGCTCTCCTCGTCCTCATCCTCGAGATAAGCCAGCTCATCCTCCTCGCTCTCCATATACAAGAGGCAGGCATCACCAATGTAGTACTCTACCCCCAATACCAGGGCGACGCAATCGTGCAGCTCATCATTGACCCGTACCTTCAACTCATCCGTACAGGTATTGAGGATGAAATACTCCTCATCCCACAACAATTCACAGTGCTGAGCCGCAACGCCCTCGGTGCCCTCGATACGGATTTCGCACTCCTCACCACTGCCCAGCAGCACCACCTCGTCGCGTTCTAACTCGTAGCGTTTGGTGCTGTCTGTTGCGTCTGTTATGTATATGGCTGACATGCTTCTGTCAGTATGCCAGAATCACCCGAAAATGCAATGCAAAAGTAACATTCGCCCCCGGGTGTCACGCACCGGTTCCGTTAGTCTGCCGTATATTTCTCTGTATCTCAGCAGGTCGGATTGGCTGATAAATCAGCATTTATTGGTTTGTCGATAGAAAATAGCATCATTCGCGGATAGAGCGTAATAAATGGGAATTTGCCGGGAAGTACGAAGTCAAAAGGACGATGGACAAGGTACAGAATTCCGCTCGCTCTGCTCGCATGATGAACGATGAAGAACGCTTAGCGTTAGTTGAAATCATCTGCGCGCAGCGCAGCGAACTTTTCATTCGTACTTCGCCTGCCACGGCGAAGCCTTCGGCGGAGACGGGTCATTCGTCAATCGTACTTCCCTACAACTTCCCATTAGGAGTACCGGCAAAGCAACATCCTTTAATTGTCGGAGCAATAATGCACAAGGGAGGGGCAGAAATCTGCCCCTCCCATAAGACTGTTGCACGAGCGGATTACGGCACGAGCGTATCGCTAATCTCTGCGATGTAGAGGACGTGCATGGGGTTGTTCTCATCGTACCACTGGGGCGCGACTTCGGAGAAATCAAGGAAGTCTGCTTCCTTCAGCGTGGTCTGGAACATGGTGCGGCATTCCAGCACCAGCTCCGCGTCCTCAAAGGCCACGTTGCCGGCGGCGGTGGTCATGGGTTTGAGCGAGGTGTTGGCCATCTTGTCCACGTCCCGCCCGGAGTTGCGGCCGCAGTAGATTAAATCCTGTCGGTAGCTCTCCGGCATGAACGAAAGGGTGAATTTCTTCTGCTCGTTCATGAATCCTGCGGTGTGGCGGTTGGTGCGCACAAAGACGTAGGCCACCGGGCGGTTCCAGAGGAAGCCGATACCGCCCCAGCTGGCTGTCATGGTGTTGAAGTTGTTCGGCGTGCCGGCAGTGATGAGCATCCACTGCTTTCCGATGAGTTTCGGGGCAGAGATGTCCAGCGTGTTGATGTCGATGCTTTTCATGGCGCGATATCAGCAATAGTTGGTCAGCACATACTGCAGGATACCCCCGGCGCGGAAGTATTCCTTCTCGATAGGCGTGTCGATGCGTACGATGAGCGGCAGCTCGAAGGCCTCTTCCCCGGCGGGCTTCACCACGAGGGTGGCGGCACTGCGCGGAGCCATGTCGTTGCTCAGCCCGGTGATGGAGAAGGTCACATCCTTGAGCCCCTTCACGCGGTCGTAGTCTGCCGGATTGGCAAAGTTGAGGGGCAGGACACCCATGCCGATGAGATTGCTGCGGTGGATGCGTTCAAAGCTCTTGGTGACGACGGCACGCACGCCCAGCAGGTTCGTGCCCTTGGCGGCCCAGTCGCGGCTGGAGCCCATGCCGTAGTCCTCTCCGCCGATGATGATGGTGGGAATCCCGGCGGCGCGGTAGGCCATACCCGCATCGTAGATGAAGGTGGGCTTGCCACAAGGGGCGCAGATGTCCGTATCCGGCGCACTCACCTCGGCATCGCCGAAGTAGAGCGTGTAACCGCCTTCCACTCCCTCCGTGAGCAGGTTCTTGATGCGCACGTTGGCAAAAGTACCGCGAGCCATCACGAGGTCGTTGCCGCGGCGGGAGCCGAAAGTGTTGAAATCACGACGCTGCACACCGTTTGCCGCCAGGAATGTACCGGCCGGGCCGGTGGGCTTGATGGCGCCGGCGGGGGAGATGTGGTCCGTGGTCACGCAGTCACCGAAGATACCCAGCGGGCGGGCATCTGAGATATCGGTGATGTCGCCCTTGGTGCCGGTGAAGCCGTCGAAGAAGGGCGGGCGGTGGATATAGGTGGATTCCGGATTCCAGCTGAAGGTGGCACCGGTGGGGGCTTTCACGCCGTCCCATTCCGGCACGTGTCCGGCGTAGCAGGCGGCATAGTCCTCCGGGGTGGCAGCGCAGGCCTGGGCGGCGGCAATTTCCTCGCCCGTGGGCCAGATGTCGCGCAGGTAGACCGGGGTGCCGTCCGTAGCCGTGCCCAGCGGCTCGCTGTCCATATCGATGTCCACGCGTCCGGCGAGGGCAAAGGCGATGACCAGCGGGGGCGACATGAGGAAGTTAGCCTTGACGTGGGAGTGGATACGGGCCTCAAAGTTGCGGTTGCCGGAGAGGACGGAGCAGGAGACAAGGTTGTGCTTCACCACGGCTGCCTCTATGGCGGCGTTGATGGGGCCGGAGTTGCCGATGCAGGTGGTGCAACCGTAACCCACGATGGAGAAGCCGATGCTGTCCAGCGCTTCCGTGAGCCCGTTGTTGGAGAAGTAGCGGGCGGCGATGCGGGAGCCCGGGGCGATGCTGGTCTTGACGTAGGCCGGGACTTTCAGTCCGAGCGCGGCGGCTTTCCTGGCCAGAAGCCCGGCGGCGAGCATGAGTCCGTCGTTGCTGGTGTTGGTGCAGCTGGTGATAGCCGCCACCAGGATGGAGCCGTCCTTCAGCTCCACATCATGCGTGGTGTCGGCATCGGGATTACCGGCATCTCCCTTCATGGTGACGGGAACGGGGGTGGTGTTCTGCTCTGCTCCATAGGTGTCGCGGCAGATGGCGGCAAAGCTCTCCTTGAGCGTGGCCAGCGGGATGCGATCCTGCGGACGCTTGGGGCCTGCCACAGCCGGTTCGATGGTGGAGAGGTCGAGCTCCAGCTCGATGGTGTAGTCAATATCGCCTTTCTTCGGCATGCCGAAGAGCCCCTGAGCACGCAGGTAGGATTCGCAGGTGGCGGCGTGCTCCTCGCTGCGGCCGGTGGTGCGCAGGTAGGCGGCAGAGGTTTCATCGAAGGGGAAGAAACCCATGGTGGCACCATATTCCGGAGCCATGTTGGCCACGGTGGAACGGTCGGGCAGGGAAAGGCTGGCAGCCCCTTCGCCGAAGAATTCCACGAACTTGCCCACCACACCCTGCTTGCGCAGCATCTGGGTGACGTGCAGAGCCAAATCGGTAGCGGTGACACCCTCTCGCAGTTTGCCGCTCAGGTGGACGCCCACAACCTCCGGCACCAGGAAGGTGACAGGCTGGCCGAGCATGCCGGCCTCTGCCTCAATGCCGCCCACGCCCCAGGCCACGATGCCCAGCCCGTTAATCATGGTGGTGTGGGAGTCGGTGCCCACGAGCGTGTCCGGGTAGTATACGCCGTCTTTCTCCATGACGCCTCGTGCCAGATATTCCAGGTTCACCTGGTGGACGATACCGGTGCTGGGCGGAACCACGGAGAAGGTCTTGAATGCCTGCTGCCCCCATTTCAGGAACTCGTAACGCTCTGTGTTGCGTTCAAACTCGCGCGTGAGGTTCTTCTGGTAGGCTTCCGGGAAACCGGACCAGTCCACCTGCACGGAGTGGTCAACCACCAAATCAACGGGCACCAGCGGCTCCATGCCGTTCGGGTCAGCACCCAAATCCTGTACGGCGGAACGCATGGCTGCCAAATCCACCAGAAGGGGAACGCCCGTCAAATCCTGCAGGATGATGCGAGCCACGGTAAAGGGAATCTCATAGCTGCCCGGCTGCTTCGCATTCCATGCGGCGAGATTGGTCACGTCCTGTTCCGTCACCTTGAGGCCGTCGCAGTTGCGCAGCAGGCTTTCCAGCACGATGCGGAGAGAGATGGGCATGCGGTTGATGCCGGGATACCCCTCAGCAGCCAGTGCCGGTAGGGAGTAATAGCGGCCTTCCCGGCCGCTCCCGGTGGTGAATGTGCGTAATGTGTTCATGGTATGCCGTAGCGTTGTTATTTGACGAAACTTGATTAAAATACGCGCGGAGTATACACCCTGCACGCGTAAAAGCAAGCTAAAAAGAGCCGATAGCGCAGTGGATGCACAAAAAACAGGCGATTTGTGCCAATCGGAGGTTCTATTTTGAAATATATGTGACATTGTATATATTTCGCAATACAACGGATGAACAGGCATCTTCCCTCAGGTAAAAAACTCACGCAGACGTATTCAGCCAACGCCGAACGAGCTTAAATGGAGTTATCCCATTGATGCGCATCCGAAAAAAATAATAGGTTGTTGCAGATTAGGCTTGCAAAATGGGCGGCGGCGTAGTAGTCTCCGCTATGGCAGAAATTCAGCTTGGACTTACATTTGACGACGTGCTCCTGCTTCCTTGCCTGAGCACGATTCTTCCCGGCGAGGCCGATCCCTGTTCTCAGCTTTGTGAGGGTTTTCCTCTTCGCCTGCCCATTCTTTCCGCTCCTATGGATACGGTGACGGAGGTGGACATGGCCATTGCCATGGCACGTGAAGGCGGCCTTGGTGTTATTCACCGTAACAACCGCATCGATGACCAGGCCGCCATGGTGGCCAAGGTGAAGCGTTTTGAAAACGCCGTCATCACGAAGCCCCTTACCGTGACGAGCGATATGAGCCTCAGCCGCGTGAAGGGTATCATGCTTGACCATGGTTTCTCCGGCCTGCCCGTGGTGGCAGAGGGGAATCTGCTGGTAGGTATCATCACCGGCCGTGATATGCGTGTGGTGGATGGGCATGACCTGGATAAACTGACGGTGGCAGATGTGATGACTCCCATGAGCCGTCTCATCACCGGTACTCCCGCCACCACGCAGGAGGAAGCCCGCAAGATTCTTTATTCCAACCGCATCGAAAAGCTGCCGCTCATCGATGAAAACGGCTGCTTGGTCGGTCTGATTACCGATACGGATATCCGCAAGCGTGAGGCTTTCCAGGAATCCACGAAGGATGAGATGGGGCGTCTGCGCTGCGGTGCTGCCGTGGGCCCCGGTCCGGAGTTCATGGCTCGCGCTCAGGCCGTGGTGGATGCCGGTGCCGATGCTCTGTTCATCGATGCCGCCACCGGTCACACGAGCCGCGTGCTGCATGTGATTGAGAAGCTCCGCGAGCTGGGCAAACCCGTCGTTGCCGGTAATGTGGTGACTCAGGACGGTGCCCGCGACCTCATTTCTGCCGGTGCCAGCGCCATCAAGGTGGGTGTGGGTCCCGGCTCCATCTGCACCACCCGTATCATTTCCGGTGTGGGCATGCCCCAGTTCTCCGCCATTCAGGAGGTGGCCAAGGTGGCTCGCCCGGCCGGTGTCACCGTGATTGCCGACGGCGGTATCCGCTATTCCGGCGATGCGGTGAAGGCTCTTGCTGCCGGTGCCGACCTCATCATGATGGGCGGTATGCTGGCCGGTTGTGAGGAAAGCCCCGGTGCCGTGGTGCACTATCAGGGTCGTAACTTCAAGACCTACCGCGGCATGGGCTCGCTGGGTGCCATGCGTGCCGGCTCCGGTGACCGCTACGGGCAGAACGGCAGCGGCAAGCTCGTGGCTGAGGGCGTGGAGGCCCGTGTGCCCTACAAGGGTATGCTGGCAGATGTTATCTTCCAGCTGGTGGGCGGCCTGCGCTCCGGCATGGGCTATCTGGGTGCCAAGAGTCTCCAGGAGCTCCGCGAGCACGCCCGCTTTGTCCGCATCACCGCCGGTGGTCTTCAGGAAAGCCACCCGCACGATGTCACCATCACGCAGGATCCGGGTAACTACACCCGCTAATCCTCCGGCTATACTTTTTTCCGCTCGGGCTGCCGTTCCGCAAGGTTCGGCAGCTCTTTTTCGTGCTCTGAGAGCGAAAAAATGGGAAGTTGTAGGGAAGTACGATTGACGAATGACCCGTCTCCGCCGAAGGCTTCGCCGTGGCAGGCGACTTACGAATGAAAAGTTCTCTGCGCTGCGCGCAGATGGTTTTAACCAACGCTAAGCGTCCTTCATCGTTCATCATGCGAGCAGAGCGAGCGGAATTCTGTACCTTGTCCATCGTCCTTTTGACTTCGTACTTCCCGACAAATTTCCATGGCGTATCGGCAGAGCAACATCCTTTAATTGCCGGAGCAATAAACGGCCCATCCATGTGCAGCAGGGAGCGCAGGATGTCCTCGTGCAGAAATATCCCCTCCAGAGCCATGAGCGGGCTGATGAGGGCCAGCCATCGGCTCAGGTTGCGCAGGAGGCAGTGTTGCGGGGTGAAGAGCAGCCATTGAGCCAACATGGCGAGCGCCAGTGCCCAGGGTAAGGAAACAAATGCCAGCTCAAGCAGAGAAGCTTGTTCCACCAATTCGGCATGGGTGATGCCGCGGCTTGCTACTTCGGCGGCATAGATATCAAACGTGAGCAGCTCCGTCAGCCATACCCCGCCCAAGGCAACGCATGCGCACACAAGAACGAGACATATCAGTTTCCTCATCAGTACGGTTAGAGGGCTGTATTCAGCTACTCATTCAAACACATAGCCGAAAAAACGTCAAAAACTCCATTTTGTTGCCCCGTTCCTCACTTTATTACACGATTTTACTTTTTTTCTCAAAAAAAAAGCTTGCAATCCTACCTCCGTCCCATTATAATCTGCCCGCACCCACCGCAAGGAGGGCGCACCAAAGGCAAGGAGCGGTAGCTCAGTTTGGTTAGAGCGCAGCCCTGTCACGGCTGAGGTCGCGGGTTCGAGCCCCGTCCGCTTCGTGTACAACAGAAAAGGATGTCCCACCGGGGCATCCTTTTCTGTTGTTTACGCTGCCGTCGGCTCTTCACCCACCACCTCGACAAATGACCCTGACACCAGGCGTCACGGATGAGGCTGGAAAGCCCGGTGGGCTTTTCAGCCCCCGGCGGCGCAGACACCTCTGCGCCGTTTACCCCGGCAACGCCGGGGCCGGGGGGCGGACGCGGGTTCTTGACTGCCCATCGGGCAGTCACCTATTCCTTCCACCCCCTCGATGTCCCACCGGGGCATCCTTTTCTGTTGTTTACGCTGCCGTCGGCTCTTCACCCACCACCTCGACAAATGACCCTGACACCAGGCGTCACGGATGAGGCTGGAAAGCCCGGTGGGCTTTTCAGCCC
>JAFQSQ010000025.1 GCA_017409465.1 Akkermansia sp.
TCCCAGTTGCCCTCTTCCGTGTAGAACTTGACGGCGAAACCGCGAATATCGCGCTCCGCATCGGCGGCTCCTCGCTCGCCGGCCACGGTGGAGAAACGCACGAATACCGGCGTTTCCTTGCCTATCCGGTTGAAGAGCGCTGCTCGGGTGTAGCGCGTGATATCGTGGGTGACGCGGAACGTACCGAAAGCACCTGCGCCCTTGGCGTGCATACGGCGTTCCGGGATAACCTCGCGGTTGAAGTGTCCCATCTTCTCGAAGTACCAGACATCCTGCATGAGCTGCGGGCCACGCGGTCCGGCAGTGAGGCTGTTGTTATTATCTGCCACCGGGGCTCCGGCGGCTGTCGTGAGTTTGTTGTCTTGCTTCATGCTGCGCACAGGCTGCCTGAAATCAGCGTGTTAGTCGAGAGGTTAGCTCTACCTTCCGGCCTAATAGTTTTCCCCCTTTCGGCGGGCTGATTGACGAAGGGGGGCGTTGGCAACCGGTAATCCCCGTATGCTCTCTATCAAGGTGGAAAAATGATATGCTTGCTGCTTGCCAACGGCAGACGAGAGTGGTATGATGCCACCGTATGATGGAACTGATTTATCAGCAGACACAGGCTATCACGGCAGAGACCCCCTGGCTGCTCCCTCTCGCTTTTGTGTTGTTTGGTGCCTGTATCGGGTCATTTCTCAACGTGGTGGTGTACCGCCTGCCACGTGGCCTGAGTGTGAACGAACCCTCCCGTTCGTTCTGTCCCTCCTGCGGCAAGCCCATCCCGTGGTATCTCAATCTTCCCATCGTCAGCTGGCTATTGCTGCGGGGCAAAAGCGCCTGCTGTCACCGGCGTATTGCTGTGCGTTACTGGCTGGTCGAGGTGGCCTGCGCAGCATTGTTCGGTGTGATTGCCTGGTACTTCTGCCTCGATGATATTTTTACCCAGATGCTGCTCTGCGTGTGGGTAGCACTGATGCTGGCCTGCTTCTGCATCGACTGGGAGCAGATGGTGGTGCTGCCATCGCTGACGGTGGCTGCTGCCGTGACGGGGTGGCTGCTGGCCGGGCTTTCGCCGTGGATGGTCGAGCCCGCTGCGCTGGAACCCTCGGAGGGTCTGCTCTGGAGCATGGTCGGGGCCGTGGGCGGTTTTGTGCTTTTTAAGGTGGTGGGCCTCATCGGTCGGCTCCTTTTCGGACGCAGAGAAAAATCCTGGGAGCAGACGGTGAGCTGGCAACTGCAGCAGGCTGACGATGGCGAAGATATCGAGCTCACCATCGACGGGGAAAAACTGCTCTGGTCGCAGCTTTTCATGGAGCAGAACAATCGCCTGGTACTCACCACCGCTACTCTTGATTCCTCCGGGACGACTGCTGCAGCCGACCTGGTACTGGCGCCGGATGCTCTGCTGCAGCCTGACGGCACCCGCATCGAGTTGGAGAGCGTCCCGCGACTCAGCGGGCAGGCTCGTGGCTACGTGTGGCGGCGCGAGGCCATGGGTAGCGGCGATGCCTGGATAGCATTGGCCATCGGTGCCATCGGTGGCTGGCAAGGCGTATTGTTCTCCCTGGTGGCAGGTAGCTTCATCGGCCTCATCTGGGCGGCTGTCGCCCGCATCGGCTTCGGCAAGCCCATGCCTTTCGGCCCTGCTCTCATCATTGCTGCCGTGGTGTGGCTCTTCTTTGGTCTGGAGATTCAGGATTTGCTGGAAACGCTTTCTCTGTAAGATGAATCAGGTGCCGGTCAAACGTAGTTTTCATGCTTCGTTCAGGAATGTTGTACTGAGCGACATGGGGGAAGACAAAAACACCGGTGAGCTGATTTTTCTGATACATGTAGGGCAGAGGTCTGCGCTGCCGCCCGGCTTCTTGAAACAGTATTGTAAGGAATCCCTGTGCCACAAGTTGCTCCGGTGGGGCAGGGCGTTACTGGGACGAGCGTTAACGCCCCCGCTTTCGTTTTCAGAATTAAGCTACCGTTACTGCCGTATTCCGGTGCCCATGCGCAGCGCAGAGGGTGGTGATGTGTTTTCCCGCCGGAAAGCGGAGGATGCCTATACCCTGCTGAGGAATGCCGGGTTTTGCCTGTACCATGCGGTAGATGGCTGGAATGCCTGGACTCCGTATGAGGAATACTGCGAGCTGATGAAGCGCGGACTCGTTACTGAGCCGATGCAAGCGCTCGTTTTTGACAGAACCCGCCGTTACATGCGGGAAATGCTTACGAAGCCTGAATGAGGGTAACGAAAAACGCTCAGGAGTGACTCCTGAGCGTTTTATGCTCGATGGGGGACTCGAACCCCCACGGCTCTCACCATTAGATCCTTAGTCTAACGCGTCTACCAATTCCGCCAACCGAGCATCGGTTGCCACAACGGGCACGGGCGAACTATACACCAAGAGCCCGGGTATTGCAAGCCTTTTTTTGATTATTTTCTAAAAAATGATGAAAAAATCACTGTTTGGAGCCACGATAGGAGCCGTTCTTGTCGTAATAACGTGTGCCGGAGGAAGAGGAACTGGCAGAGCCCTGGAAGGAGCCGTTCTTGTCGTAAAAGCGTGTATTCGCGCCCGAAGAGGAGGCGGAGCCTACATAGGAGCCGTTTTTATCGTAAAAACGCTTAGTGGCTCCGGAAGAGGATGAAGAACCCATAAAAGAGCCTCTGGCGTCGTAGTAGCGGGTGGTATTACCGGAGCGACTCCCGGTACCAATCAGTCGGCCGGAGGCGTCGTAATAGCGGGTGGTGTTGCCGGAGGTGCTGGATCTTCCGCTGAAGAGGCCGTTGGGGCCGTAGAACTGCTGTGTGCTGCAGAGAGCGGTGCCGGAAAGAAGCAGGAACAGGAGGGTGTTTCTCATGGGGAATCAGGGGTTATGGTATCTACGGTGGCGGCCACCCGGCCATCAGCCAGGCTGATGGAGAGGCGGTCACCGGGGGAGAGGTCGCTTGCGTGGCGGGCGAGTCTGCCGTCTGACGTGCGCACGAGCGCAAAGCCGCGCTCCAGTGCCTGCTGCGGACTGGCGGCCGAAAGGCGGGCTTCGAGAGTGTCGAGACGTTGCGCAGCTGCTTTGAGCCGGGTGAGGGTATTGCGGGTCAGGGCCTGGGCGGTGGTGCCGAGCCGCTGTGCAGCGGCCTCGATGGCGCGCTGCGGGATACGCGGGGATAGACGAGCCGCGGCGGTGTTGAGCGTATCGCCGGCGCGCCTGAGCCGTGTTTCGGCTGCGCGGCTGAGTTCATCTGCCAGGGTGTCGAGTTTCTGGTGATGGGGGGCGAGGAGCTCCTGCGGGCGGCTCAGACGCCCCTGTGCCGCAGCTTTGAGCCGCAGACGCGCCATCTGCAGACCCTGTCTCAGGCGGCGTTGCAGGTGCAGTTCGGTCTCCTGCAGGCTCTGCATCAGGATGGCGGCATCCGGGGTCGTCAGTTCGATGGCGGCTGTGGGAGTAGGGGCGCGCAGGTCAGCCACAAAGTCCGCGATGGTAAAATCGGTCTCGTGACCCACTGCCGAAACCACCGGAATGGGACAGGCGGCAATGGCTCGGGCGAGGATTTCTTCGTTGAAACACCACAGGTCTTCCATCGAGCCACCGCCGCGAGCCAGAATGATGTAATCGACGCGGGGCAGGTGGTGCTGCTCAGGATGCCCCAGTATATGGAGCGCCCGTGCGAGGCCGTTTTCTGCGCCTTTCCCCTGTACCTGAACGGGGTAGAGGTAGGCCTGTATCCACGGTGCGCGCTGCTCCAGCCGGTGGCGCATGTCCTGAATGACGGCGCCGGAGGGTGAAGTGACGAGGGCGACGCTCTGTGGAAAAGCGGGCAGGGGGCGCTTGCGGGAAACGTCGAAAAGCCCCTCGGCCATGAGTTTCTGCCTGAGGGCTTCGAACTGCTGCTGGAGAGTGCCGACTCCGGCTTCACGTACACGATCGACGATGAATTGCAGGGAGCCGCGGCCTTCCCAGACGGTGGCTTTGCCGTACAGCTCGACCTGCAGACCCTCGCGCAGCCGCACGGCAGAGCCGCGTGCGCGAAAGGCGTACATAGCGCACTGGAGCTGAGAGTGAGCGTCTTTGAGGGTGAAGTAGATATGCCCGCTGGAGGCTGTCTTGCACGAGCCGATTTCGCCCATCACACACTGTTCGCCCACTTGCAGTTCGACAGCGTGTTTGAGGCGGGCTACCAGCTCTGTGACACTCAGGGGCATGGGGCTTTACTTCTTCCTGTCTCTTGCCCGGAGGAGTGCGATGTTGGGGTCTTCCCACTCGGGCTCGTAGCCCTTGGCGTAGGTGAAGAGATCGCGGTGAATATACTCGTAGTAGGATTCTTTCTCCTCATCGCTCAAGCTGTTCCAGATGCAGATGTTGAGAGTGCGAGCCACTTTCTGCATCATTTTGAGGGTGAGCTGGCGCCCGGCGCGGGCTTTCTGCACTTGTTTGTGGGTGAGCTGCTCGATGGAGGAGGTGACCAGGTCGTGATTATCCAGCCCCCAGCGCTGCATGATTTCATCAACACGCTGCGGGCCGTGGTTGCGTTCGTTTTCTTCGTTCATCTTTAAGGATATGAGTAAGACAGTCGGGTGTCAATAACCCGGAATGCGGCGGACATAGAAATCGCCGCAGGGACGGCTCTTGGTGTACCAGCGGGGGCCAACGCCTCGTCCGCTGCCGGTGGTGTCGAAACGCAGGCCGGCTATCATCATGAACACGTGGCCGCGCTTGGCGTACACCGTAATCCATTTGCCGAATCCGGGACGCCCCCAGCGCAGGAAATAACCGGACACGGGCTGGCGCCCGGAGCGCAGCATGCCCGCCTCGCGCAGCACAAATGCTACGCTGCCCGAGCAGTCGTACGCCGTGTCGTGGTGGCGGCCATGGCCACCCCCCAGGCGGTACGGGCGTCCCACGATTTTGTTAGCGGCGGCGATGGCGCGCTTCACGCGTGCGGGTGCATGGCGGGGGATGGTGGCCTTGCCGCTGGGAAGCAGGCGCGGCGTGTAGCCTTCCTTATAGACGTACTTGGGCGTGCGAGCCGAGGCGTCGAGCCTGTAGCGCTGCTGTTGCTGCTGACAGGCTGTCAACAGCAATACCATCAGGAAAAGCAATGATGTGAAATAGCGATACATAGAGGCGTTCCGTCCACGTGCATTCTACCATATCCTCAGCTGATTGCAAGTATATATGATAGGTGCTTCATGAAAAAATCCGCAGGAGCCGGGCAGGCTCCTGCGGATGGAGAAAAAGCAGATGTTACCCGGTGTTACACGATACCCTGGTCAATCATGGCATCGGCTACCTTGACAAAGCCTGCGATATTGGCACCGGCGACGTAGTTGGTGAAGTCACCCAGGCTGTCGGTGGAGAATTCGCGGGCGTGGTTGTAGGCGTTTTCGTGGATGTTCTTCATGATACTGAAGAGCTTGGCGTCGACCTCCTCGCTGCTCCAGCTCAGGCGCATGCTGTTCTGGGACATTTCCAGGCCGGAGGTAGCCACGCCGCCGGCATTGGCAGCCTTGGCCGGGCCGTAGAGAATCCTGGCCTCCAGGTAGGCGTTGATGCCGTCCAGGTCAGTGGGCATGTTGGCACCCTCGGCCACGAGCATACAGCCGTTTTTGATGAGCGTGGCAGCCTCAGCGCCGTTGATTTCGTTCTGCGTGGCGCAGGGGAAGGCACAGTCGCAGGGGACGCTCCAGGGACGCTGACCCTCGAAGTACTGCACGCCGGGGAAAGCATCGGCGTATTCCTTGATACGGCCGCGACGCACGTTCTTGAGCTCCATAATCCAGGCAAGCTTCTCGGCATTGATACCCTCGGGGTCGAAGACGTAGCCGTTGGAGTCGGACATCGTCACGACCTTGGCACCCAGCTGGTTAAGCTTCTCCACAAGGTACTGAGCGACGTTGCCGGAGCCGGAGACGACGCAGACCTTGCCTGCGAGGTCATCGTTGCGGGTAGCCAGCATGTTCTGGGCGAAGTAGACGCAGCCGTAGCCGGTGGCTTCCGGGCGGATGAGGGAGCCGCCCCAGTTGAGCTTCTTGCCGGTCAGCACGCCGGTGAACTCATTGCGGAGGCGCTTGTACTGGCCGAAGAGGTAGCCGATTTCGCGGCCGCCCACGCCGATATCGCCGGCGGGCACGTCGGTGTCCGGGCCGATGTGGCGCTGGAGTTCGGTCATGAAGCTCTGGCAGAAGGCCATGACCTCGCGGTCGCTCTTACCCTTGGGGTCAAAGTCAGCGCCACCCTTACCGCCACCCATGGGGAGAGTCGTCAGGGAGTTTTTGAAAACCTGCTCGAAGCCGAGGAACTTGAGGATACCGAGGTTGACGGAGGGGTGGAAGCGCAGGCCGCCTTTGTAGGGGCCGATGGCACTGTTGTATTCCACACGATAACCACGGTTCACCTGAATCTTACCTTTATCATCGACCCACGGCACGCGGAAGATGATGGTGCGCTCCGGTTCAACGATGCGCTCGAGGATGCAATTGTCTTCGTACTTCCTGTTGGAAGCAAGTACGGGGGTGATGGTGGAAATCACCTCTTGCACGGCCTGAAGGAACTCGGGTTCAGCGGCGTTTTTAGCGCGAACCTGTTCCAATACACGCGTAGTATAATCTGACATAGTGGTGTGTTGCGGCTGGGTTCCGCAGACGCGTCATATCGCACGTCGGCGGGCAGGCGCGGGCGCATTATAGCAGATTTTCCTGACATGAAAAGCCTTTTTTTTGCAAAATATCCGCTAATTGTTGGAAATGGGCAGTTGTGGAAAGCCCTGAAGACGCGGGTCAGCGGTGGAGAATGCCGGCCGTTCTCAAATCCTCGGCCAGTTCTTCGACCGCTTCCATGGACAGGACGCTGCTGCTGATGCTGATGGTGGTATCAGCGCTTTGGAGGATGATGGTGAGACCGGCGATGCCCTGAAGCTGCACTTCTTCCAGCCGCGCGTCGGTCAGCTCAGCCCAGCGGATGCTGCGGGAGCGCCGCAGCATGTTGTATTCGCGCACTCCATCGGCATCGATACGGAAACGCAGGAGGATGTAGTACAGCGCCCAGATGCAGGCGGTGAGGGCTGCCACTGTGGCGCCGATGCAGCGCGCCGTCCGGGGTTCGGTACACCACACGTAGACGGTGGCAGCCACCACCAGCAAGGTGATGGCTGCGTACATAACGGCGTTGGCGCTTCTCAGGGTGCGCGGAATCATGCTTGCTGGGCTGCTGCAGCGGGTGTGGCCGGGGCAGGGATAGTGCGAATCTGGCTGGGGGCCAGGTCGGTGTAGTCATTACCCGGGGTCTGGCGGTATTTCACGTCGATGGGGCGCACGTGGCCGCCGCGGTTGTAGTCCTCAACTGCGCGCGAGATGTACACCGGCATGCCGAACTCAGAATGCTCGAAGAGCTTGGCCGCCACAGGATAAGGGGTGCGGATGCAACCATGAGAGAGTCGCTGCCCGGCGATGACCTTGCCGCCATGGATGCCGACGCCGTCCCAGGTGAGGCGGTGCCAGTTGGGCATGCCGGCCGCCTGGAAGGTGGAGCCTTCCGGCAACCCCTTGGAGAGGTCGGCGTTGGAGTCGATGGTCTTACCCTGGGAGTTGACAAACTTACCGTAGCGGTTGGATTTGTGGTTCTTGTCTTTTTCGATGACGCGGAAGACCCCGGTGGGAGTTTCGTGGCCTTTGGTACCGGTGGAGACCGGCCAGTCGAGAGCCACGCGGCCTTCTACGTAGAGCCGGGCTCGCTGTTGGGGGATGCAGATGATAATCTTGGAGTTGCTGACGGTGAGCTGGTTCAGCAGTACATCGTCAGAGTAGGTTTCCATCGTTTTGGGGTAGGCAGGCTTGGCCACGAAATGCTCATAGGTGCCCTGGGGGTAGGGGTTCTGGTAGCCGGGAGCATTCTTGTTGGGCAAATCAAGGGGGTTGACTGCCGCTTGCGGCACGAAGATGACCTGCTGCGGAATTGTCTGTACCTGAGGCCGCTCCGGCTGCGGTACCGGAGTACAGGCTGCCAGTACCAGGAGCGATGTCAGACAGAGGGTAAACTTGGTGTGTTTCATGGTTGGGGAGGTGTGGTTGACGGCGAGGAGGTAGGAAGATTCAGCGATGCGCCGGCGCGGATCTGCCCGGCGGTCTCGGGAGTGAGACCGTTGGATTTCATCAGGGCGTCGGGCGTGATATTGAGCTTGCGGGCGATACCGAAGATGGTGTCTCCCGGCTGCACGGTGTAGTGAGTGGTGGGAGCGGGCGTGACCGGTGCTGTCGGCGGTGTCGGGGGAAGTGCTTTTACCGCCCCGGGGATGGTGGGGGAGACGGGAGGCAGCTGCCCGATAGGTTCAGACACCGGGGGGGCTATCTCTGCCTGAGCGGGGGCGGCGGGCGGCGGGAGCACGCGCTGCTGCCTGGCCGGAGTCGGTGGCTGGTGGGTGGGAATACGGAGTTTCTGGTTGATTTGCAGCGGGCGCGTGGTGTCGAGCTGATTGATGTCAATCAAACGTCGAGCCGTGGTGCCGTGGCGGCGGGCGATGCCGCTGAGTGTATCACCGGCGACGACCGTATAGGTGGTGTAGTACACCTTACCGCCGGTGGGTGATGCGGTGGTGTCCTGCCCGAATATCCTCGAGAAGAAGCCTTTCTTCTGCCGGGTGGGAGCCTGTCGGGAGGAAGTGGGAGCCGCTGCGGCGTGCTGAGTCGGGGCGGCAGCGGCCGGTATGCGGAGTTTCTGGTTGATTTGCAGCGGTCGCGTGGTATCGAGCTGATTGATGTCGATCAAACGTCGAGCCGTGGTGCCGTGGCGGCGGGCGATGCCGCTGAGCGTATCGCCGGCGACGACCGTGTAGGAGATGTAGCGCTGTGCTTCGGTCGGCGGTGTGGAGGCCTCGGCCTTCTGCCCGAACAGGCGGGTGAAGAAGCCGTTCTTCTCCTGCTGAGGCGGTGTCTTGGGCAGGGGGGCAGGCAGCGCGGCCGGTTGAGACGTGGCCGCTGCTGTGCCTGCCTGCCTGAGCGGGGTGGAGGCGGGGATATCCAGTGCGCCGGTACCACGATCGATATAGACACTGTCTTCCACGGGTGGGGAGAATTGTTCCCCCACCCAGGAGTAATCAACCTGACCGTTGATGATGCGGCAGGATGGCAGAACCATCGCTGCGGCTAACAAAATACAGGTCGTGGCTCGTGAGTCTCCGGTCATGGTACACAGGGGGCGCAGCGGAAGTGTCGCATCAGCGACGCTTCTTCGTGGACTTGGCGGGAATCGTCAGCTCCTGACCCGGGCGGATGCGGGAGGCCTGCTTGAGTGTCAGGTTATTGGCCTTGAGCAGGGCATTGGTGGTCACACCGTACTTCTTGGCGATGCCGGAGATGCTTTCACCCTTCGATACCGTGTGGCTGCGCGTGGTGGCGGCACCGGTAGCGGTGTTCTTATCGGGGATGATGAGCTTGCGGCCGGGCTGGATGCGGGCGGCCTGCTTGAGGGTCAGGTTGTTAGCCTTGAGCAGAGCGCCGGTGGTGACGCCATACTGGGCGGCGATGCGCGAGACGCTCTCGCCGCGCTTGACGGTGTGGGTCGTGGACTTGGCGATCTTCTCCTTGTAAGCTGCCTTGGAGCCCTTGGGATAGTACTTCACCTTGATGATCTGCCCGGGATAGATGGTATCGCCCTTGATGTTGGAATCCTTGCGAATCTGGGCAACGGTGGTGTTGCTTCGCTTGGCGATGAGGGACAGATTGTCGCCGGGGCGCACGCGGTAGGTCACCACGGTGGGTTCCTGTACCTTCTTGATCTTCTTGCGTTCGCTGGCGGTCAGCTTCTTGATGTCAGCCGTGCTGCGGCCGGGCTTGGTCTGGGTCTTGGGTTTGGGGGTGTTGACCGCGACCGGGGTGTCGGGAATGCCCGGGCCGTGGATGGATTCGGAAATCGGCTTGGGCAGCACGGTGGCGCCCTCGGGGGTGGGCATGGGGCTGTTATCAGAGTCGACGACGGTGTCATCCTGCGCCAGCTCGGGCTGATTCTGAGAAACCGGTGAGCCGGAATCCGCCACCTTGATGTCGTCATCGGGGAAGGCGTAGTCGGTATAGGCACCGGCAGGAATCTGCTCGCTGTCCTCGTTATCTTCTGTCAACCAAGGGGGAAGCTCTCCATCGGCCACGGCCATTTCACTCATCGGCATGGCTTCTTCAAAACCACCGGGATAATCGTCAGTGCTCTGGCAGGCGGTCAACCCCACCAGCAGACCTGCGCTTAAGCTGAGAATGGTTAATGATTTCTTCATACCCGTTCAGGGTACCAGATGAGGGGGGAGATTGCAAGCCTTTATCATGTCACTCGGTGCCCCTTTCCGCCGGAGGCGACAATTGTATGGCATTGTCAGCGTTTTAACTTGATTTTTACATGTGGAGATGCTATGTAAGAACTGCTCAGCACAAGCGGTGCTGATGTTTCCGAACCTACACGCACACACCAATATGAAATCTCTGAAAGGTACCAGAACCGAAGCGAATCTGGCCGCGGCTTTTGCCGGTGAATCCCAGGCACACACCAAGTATCTGTACTACGCATCCCGAGCCAAGAAAGACGGCTACAATCAGATAGCTGAAATCTTTGAAGAAACGGCTCGCAACGAAAAGGAACATGCCAAGCTCTGGTTCAAGTTCCTGCACGATGGTGCCATCCCCGACACGGTGGCCAATCTGAAGGACGCCGCCGGTGGCGAAAACTACGAGTGGTCGGATATGTACAAGACCTTTGCTGAGGAGGCTCGCGCTGAGGGTTTCGATGAAATCGCCACCCTTTTCGATGGCGTTGGCGAGGTGGAGGCTGCTCACGAGAAGCGCTACCTGAAGCTCCTGGAGAACATCGAGGGCGGGCTGGTGTTCACGCGCGATGGTGACCAGATCTGGCAGTGTGGTAACTGCGGTCATCTGATGATTGGCAAGGCTGCTCCCGAGGAATGCCCGGTGTGCGCCCATCCCCGCGCTCATTTCCGCATCGCGGCCATGAACTACTAATCCCCAGCGATTGTACCGCATCATGTGGAAAGCAAACAAAGCTGCCATCATCGCGCTTCTGGCAGGTCTGGCCTGCCTGGGGGCGGCGTATGCCTGGCTCTGCGGCAGCGATAAGCAGCTGGCCGAGCAGGTGCTCTGCGGCGGTATCTGTATCCTGCTTTTTGTCGTTGCTTCCGTGAACTGGTACCTCGCCCGCAGAGGGCACTGAAGCGCCTCTGTACGCTATTGTTCGAAGCGGCTGTCGGTCTTGCATCGGCAGCCGCCTTTTTTTGCCCATGAACGAGACGAAGAAAGCCGCTGTCCGGAATTGGGACAGCGGCTTTCTCCATACGGGAGGGGGGCAGGGCGGCTTACATCTTGAACTGCTCGCCCAGATAAATCTTGCGGGTCTTGGGGTCCTGGGCGATCTCCTGGGCGTTGCCCTCCTTGATGACGTGCCCTTCGAAGAGGATGTAGGCACGGTCAACGATACCGAGGGTTTCGCGCACGTTGTGGTCGGTGATGAGGATGGAGAGCCCGTCCGTCTCGCGCAGGGAGGCTACGATGTGCTGGATATCCTGCACGGCGATGGGGTCCACACCGGCGAAGGGCTCATCGAGCATCAGAAGCTTGGGGTTCGAGGCCAGTGCGCGGGCGATGGTGAGACGGCGCTTCTCACCGCCGGAGAGCTGGATGGCCTGGCTCTTGCGCAGCTTGGTGATGTTGAAACGCTCCAGCAGCTCGTCGGCCTTGGCCTTTTGCTCTTTGCGGTTCAGGTCCTTGCGGGTTTCCAGGATAGACATGAGGTTTTCCTCGACCGTGAGCTTGCGGAAGATGGATTCCTCCTGCGGCAGATAGCCCATGCCCAGGCGGGCGCGCAGATGCATCGGTAGGCCGGAGACATCGCGCCCGCAGAAGTTGACGGTACCCTCATCGGGGCGTACCAGACCGGCCACCATGTAGAACGATGTCGTTTTGCCGGCGCCGTTCGGTCCCAGCAGACCGACGATTTCGCCCGAGCGCACGGTCAGATTGACAGAGTCAACCACCTTGCGTTCCTTGTATGATTTGCACAGTCCTCTGGCCTCAAGAAGTATCTCCATAGTTAATTATTCTGTTGCTTAAGTTGATTCTGCTGCGCCTGTTCCTGCTTCTGCTGCTCGCGGTCCTGCTTTTGTTTTTCGGCTTGTTCGTTGAGCTTGGTGGCGATGGTGGTGTGTTTCTCGCCGCTGATACGGGCGTTGTTTTTAGCGTCGACATGGACGGCCGCGCCCTTGCCGGAAACGATATGGGTGTTATTGGCGTCACCCAGCGTCACCTTTCTGCCGGTCAGGGTCTTCATGCCGGTGATGGCATTGACGGTCAACAGGTCACCCGTGGCGTGCAGCAAGCGCTTGTCGGAACTCTTCGTCAGTAGTTTGACGTTGCCGGCAGCGGTGGCTCGGCGCAGGCCTGCGTATTCCCCGGTGGTCGCAGCTGTGGGATCCATGTCCAGATGGATGGGGCCGGAGCACTGCATGGAGCCCTTGGCCGTGCGTACACTGCCGCCCTGTGCCGTGTCGGCAGTGCGGACACCGATGTAGTTGAAATGGTGCTGCGGGTAGCGGCCGGAGGGAGCCTCTGCCTTCGGGTCGGGCTGCAGGATGGCGTGCAGCGGACCATTGGTGGTGAGGATAGCAGTCGGCGATGTCAGCTCGACACTGCTGCCAGTTTCGACACGGTGGTCAGCGCGGTAGAGGTACATGAACTCGCGGCATCTGGCCGTGGTCATCCCATCCCGGGTCTTCATGTCGGCACGGATGGTACCACCTGTGAGTCGCAGGTCGCCATTGGCCAGCACATCGAGTTTGGCCTCGATTTCCTCGCCCGGGTAGGCCTCGATGCGGCTGTTTTCGTGGCTGATGATGGCGGGGATATCGGGGGTGCCCAGCAGGGTGGCTTCACCCGTGCGCAGGTTCATGGTGAGCTGATTACCCCGCATCTCGTTGACGAGGGTCTGCCCTTCGAGCCTGCCGGCGCGGATATCACCTTCAGCCTCTACCAGCTGCACATCTCCTCCATAGGTGGTGACGGCCAGATTGGGCATGCCGGGCTTCTGCTCGGGGGCGACAGCGCCTTCCTTGCGGGCGAGGTGCAGTCGTACTGTCCCGGTGCAGGAGAAGGACGATTCGCTATCCTGTGTGCGGAGCCCGGTGGTGGAGACGATGCCGCTCTCGGCGCGGAAAATCACATCGCCGGCTGTTTCAAACGTACCGCGTACCGGGGCAGCACCCTCCTGCTGGGCAGGGCGTTCGTAGGTGCCGTAGATTCGTGAGCCGAGCAGTTCGATATCGCCGTTAGGTAGCAGGTGGATACCTCGGTCGGCATAGAGGCTGTTGTGCTCGCCGTAGGTGAGGCGACACGCGCCGCCCTCGATGCTGCATGCACCGGTAGAGCCGTCGTAGGTCAGCCTGTCGCCATGTGCTGTGCCGGGTGCGGAACCGTTGACCCCGTCGGTAGACGCCTGCACATCGCCCACTGCCACGGCTGAGCGAATGCCGCTGAGCCTGACGCCGGTGAATTGGCTCAGGAACTCCTTTTTATCCGCTTGCTGCGTTTCCTGTGGCTCTGCCTGCAGGTAGATGCAGAGTTTCTCGGAGCAGGCCAGCGTGCCGTTCGGGTGGGTCAGGTAGCACTTACCCGGTACGGTGAGACTCTGGTTGGCGGCGTGGTAATAGACGGTGCTCCGGGGGATGCGAAGTTCTGAGATGGCGCCGTCCTTGTCTTTGCCGCAGAGGTAGATATCCTGCCCCTCCAGCAGCACGTTGCCATCGGGGTCAGCCAGGATGCGTGCCGGGCTGTCCGCGCTCGGGCACACGCGGACGATATCGCTGCCGCGGGTGATTTCGATGGGGGCAGCGCCGGGGGGGGAGTAGAGGATGATGTGGTTGTTCTGCGTATCGACGACAGCGCTTCCCGTATCGATGTGTCCCGGCTGCTCGGGTTCTTTTACCTCCTTCTCTTTGACCGGTTGCCGGGGAGCTGCGGCGGGTTTGGCAGCGGGGGCGGCGGTCGGCTTCTTACTCGCATCGGGGACGGGTTTGAGCTGCTGAGCAGAAGATTCCTTGCCCTTGTCGAGTGTGGAGTCCTGCAGGCGGACGTAGAGGTTGTCCTTGGCTCGCATGGTGAGACGAGCATCGCGCATGCGCACGTTGCCCACGTAGACGAGACGCGAGCTCTCGGCGTCGAACAGCAGTGCCCGATCGCAGATGATGACGGTATCGCCGTTGGGGGATTCCGGCAGAGTCGTATCGCCGGTATCGGCCGGCAGGCTGGCATGGAAGAACTTCAGCTCCTCGCCGACGTGGTGCGATTGCTCCTCCCACAGGTTGACAATGGCGCGTGCCGCCTTGACCCCGTCGGCCAGCCAGGGGGTATCAGTCGGGGTAGCGGCGCAGAGCGTCGGGGAGAGGATAGCAGCGATGGCTGCAAATCTGTTCATGGGAGGCAGACGGTTTATTTTTTGGTAGGCTTGAGGACGGAAGCGGAGATGGTCGTGTGCACCGGGCCGACGAGAATCCCTCGCTGCACACCGCTGTGATAGAGAACTTTGCTGCCCTTAGCGGTGAATCTCGGGTCCTTGATATCCACCTCGCCGCGAGTGAAGGCCAGTTTGGTGGCAAAGCTGTATTCTGCACCCGGGGTGCTGATGACGGTGGCGACACCGCCGGATGAATACATGGTGGCCACTATCTTCTTGAGCTCCACGACGGAGCGATTGGCCACCTTCATCTCATCAGCCTTGAAGAGAGCCGTGACCCGGTGCTTGTCGTAGCGGGGGATGGAGATACCCTCAATGACGCTGCCGGGTGGCAAGAGCTGCAGGCCGGGGAATTCCCCCGGCCCCACGGCATCGGAAGGCAGCTGACCCAGTGCATGAGAGCTCACCAGGAGGGCAGCTGCGGCTGTCAGCAGGTGTTTCACGTCGGGGAAACAGCGGTTGTTCAGCCCATCTGGGCGTATGCCTTGCGTACCAGCATCAGGTTGGTCAGGATGCGCTCCAGATCGTGCAGGTAGACCTGGTTGGGGCCATCGCTCATCGCGTTGTCCGGATCCTTGTGTACCTCCATGAAGACGCCGTCAATGCCCACCGCCATGGCCGCATTGGCCAGCACGGGTGCCAGATCGCGGTCGCCGCCGGTGGCACCGCCCAGACCGCCCGGGCGCTGCACGGAGTGGGTGGCATCAAACACCACGGGGTAGCCGAACTGCTTCATCCAGTACATGCCGCGCATATCCACCACGAGGTTGTTGTAGCCGAAGCTGGTGCCACGCTCGCAGAGCATGAACTGCTCGCAGCCGAAGGCCACCATCTTCTCGCAGATGTTCTTGCAGTCCCAGGGAGCCAGGAACTGGCCTTTCTTCACGTTGACGGGACGCCCGGTCTTGGCACAGGCTTCCAGCAGGTCACTCTGGCGGCTCAGGAAGGCCGGCACCTGCAGCAGGTCAACAAACTGGGCGGCGTACTCCGCCTGGTCTTCGGTGTGGACGTCTGTCACCACCGGCACCTGCAGCTCCTTGCCGATTTCGGAGAGGATGCGGCAGCCTTCCTGAATGCCCGGTCCGCGGAAGCTCTTCACGCTGGTGCGGTTAGCCTTGTCGTAGGAGGCTTTGAAGATGAAGGGAACGCCGACACGGGCGCAGATTTCTTTGATGGAGCGAGCCATTTCCCAGGCAAAGTCCTCGTTTTCCAGAGAGCAGGGGCCCAGCAGGAAGAAAGGCGTTTCGCCTCCGATTTCGACATTCTGAATCTTGAAAGACATGGTAGAAGTTTTAGTTATGCTGATATTATGCCCCATCTTGCCTGCCAAGTCAATTTGAAATTAAGGGAATTTCTAAAAAGTCTGGTTAGCCTGGAAAAGGGGAAATTCTAAGGAAGTACTAAGTCAAATGGACGATGGTCAAGGTGCAGAACTCCGCTCGCTTTGCTCGCGTGCTGTGCGATGAACGACGCTTAGCGTCAGCTGAAACCATCTGCGCGCAGCTCATCGAACTTTTCATTCGTACTTCGTCATTCGTCAATCGTAAATCCCCCAAAAAAGTCCCATCCGGCGATTTATCAGATGTTCCCGTTAAACTTTTTGAGGCAATACAGTAAGGGACGGGGGGAAGTATTCAGTTCTGGATGAGCAGGAGGCTCACGGGGTTGTAGAGCAGCGATTTGAGGCGTGCGGCGATGCGCCCTGCCACCTGCTGGCTCATGGTAGTGGCGGCGTAGAAGGTGTATTTCAGGATGTGGCTGCTGATTTGGTCATGCCCGGCACGGATACCGTCCTTGGGGGTATTGCCGCGCACCACCAGAGCAAAGGCCGGGCGAGAGCCGGCCGAGACGACGGCGGCTACCTGCTCGCGGGTGGTGGCAGTGTCGCAGATGATGATGTGCGGGGCAAAGCCTTCCGGCGCAGTGGGTGCCTTGGCGATTTCGCGTGAGAGCTTGTAGATGGTCTTTCGTGCGGCATCCGCAATGGCGGCCACCTTCTGACCGCTGCGTTCAAACAGCAGCACATTCACCTGACCGTCGGCATCCATCCATTCCGGCTGCCCGGTGCAGGCTCGCACCACGGCGCGCACGATGTAATCGAAGAGCGAATAGCGGTTCTCCAGCAGCTTTTCGCATTGCACGGCAATGGGCATGCTGATGGCCGCCAGGGCAGACATGTCTGCCTCATCGTCAAAAATATGAAATCCGTCCTTTTCCGGGCGGGTGATACCCAGACAATTATCCGCCATGGTGGTTTCTCCCTTGCCGCGCGGGGCAGGCGTGGTGACATCTGCCGCCATGATGCGTCCGCGCGGGCCGCTGCCGCGCAGAGTGGCAGGGTCGATTCCCTGTTTCAGACACAGTTTCTTGGCGAGGGGAGAGATGAGCATGGCAGAATGAAATGGCTGGTGGAAAAGAGAAATGCGGGTGGAGGAATCTTCTTCCTCCACCCGCAGCGTGGAGGTGGTTCAGTCAATCATGAGGGGCTTCAGGCCTCGTAGCGGAGCTCGCCGTCAATGATGGTCTTGAGTACATCGTACTCGCCGTCCAGCAGGACGAGGTCAGCCGTGTAGCCGGGCTCAATCTTACCGAGGTCATACAGACCCAGAGAGCGAGCCTGGTTGTAAGAGGTTGCCTTCACCAGCTCGCTGAGCGGCTTGCCGGTGAGCTCCTGCACATTGCGCAGACCCTTGGCATAGCGCAGGGTAGAGCCGGCCAGATTGCCGGATTCCAGACGAGCCACACCGCCCTTCACAATGATGGGCAGACCGCCCAGCTGGCCGGGGCCGTCCGGCATCCAGGAGCATGCCAGAGAGTCCGTCACCATAATCATCTGGGAGATGTTCTTGTTCTGGAAGGTCAGCTTGAGCATATCGGCGCACAGGTGAATCTTGTCGCAGATAACCTCGATGAGGATATCCTGGTCAAGCATGCCGGCACCCACCAGACCGATTTCGCGGTGGTGCTGCGGGCTCATCTGGTTGCAGAAGTGCGTCAGGTGTTTCAGGCCGGCGGCCTTGGCCTTCATGAAGTCGGCATAACCGGCGGCAGAGTGACCGGCAGAGCAGGTGATACCCGCAGCGCTGGCCTTGGCGATGAAGTCCACCGCGCCGGGCATCTCCGGAGCCATGGAGATGAGCTTCACCGGATAAATATCATTGAGCATGCTCACTTCCTCATAATCAGCCTCGCGCACGAATGCGGGGTTCTGGGCACCGCACTGGCGGGGATTGATGTAGGGCCCCTCCAGGTGCACACCCGGGGTCTTGGAGCCATTGGGGGATTCGGCATACTCCTTCACACAGCGGCAGACATCGGCCAGCGTGTTGGTACCCAGCGTCAGGGTGGTGGGCAGCCAGGTGGTCACACCCTCCTTCATCTTGCAGTCAGCGATAGTGCGGATGCTCTCCACCTTGCAGTCGCAGGTGTCGCAACCACCGGCACCATGGGAGTGGATGTCGATGAAGCCGGGCATCAGCATGTTGCCGTCGGCATCAATGACCGTGTCGGCCTCAGCCGTTTCACCGGGCATCAGCACGGCAGCAATGCGCTTGCCGTCAATGAGGACGGACCCGCCGACAATGTCAATGCCGGGGGAGATGATGTGTGCATTCGTGATGAGTGTTTTCATGATGTTATAGGGGAATATAGACCGAGGTCTTGTTTCTGCCCCCATTCTACCCGCACACAGCAGCCGTTTCAAGGCAAAAACTGGTTCACCACGCATTTTCTTCTCCTGAATTCGCTTGACCCGGACTCGGTGAGCCATTACTATGGCTCCGGGCTGATTCCGGCTTGGTAAATTTTAACCTTCTGAGATGATGACGGAGATTTGGTGCGTAGTTTTTTTTGTTGTTGGCGGGGCATTGGGCTTTTTTGTGTCTCGGCTTCGGAGTGTGCAGCGGCTGGCAGAGGCGCAGATGGAGACAGAGCGCCTGCGCGTGGAACTCTCCGGCCTGCAGCAGCTGCGCGATGCGGAGTCGGCTCAGACCACAACCCTGCGGGATGATTTCTCGCGCCTGCAAGGGGAGTATACCCGCACGCTGAGCGCCCTGGAGCGCCACAAGTCCGCGCTGGAGGGCGAGCAAAAGCGCTATCAGGAGGAAGCCTCTCGCCATGAGGAGCTGCGGGAGCAGCACCGCCGCCTGCAGGCAGAGCATACAGAGGCCCTCACCGCGCTGGAGCGCAGCCGCACCGCGCTGGAAAAAGAACAGCAGCACCGGCAGGAGGAAGCCGGCAAAATAAAGGAAATGCAGGATAAGCATTTTGCCCAGTTCCGCAACCTGGCCGGCGAAATCATGGAGCAGAACGCCGGCAAGCTCAAGGACACGAACCGCGAGAGCATGGACGGCCTGCTCAAGCCGCTGCGCGAACAGCTGGAGAACCTCGGCAAAGCCGTCACGCACACTAACGAAACCGCCGCCGGCAACAAAGCCTCGCTGGAATCTGCCATCAAGCTCATGATGGAAAAGACGGAGAGCCTGGGCCACGATGCGCAGAACCTCACGCTCGCCCTCCGTGGCAACACCAAGAAACAGGGCGATTGGGGAGAGATGATACTCGAGCGCATGCTGGAGGAATCCGGTCTCCGTAAGGGCGAGGAATACTTCGTGCAGGAAAACCACAAGACCGAGGACGGCCGCGACGTGCGCCCGGACGTCGTTATTCGCTTCCCGGATGCCCGCTGCGTCGTGGTGGACTCCAAAGTATCGCTCACCGCCTACGCCCTGTACGCCGCTGCGGAAAAGGATGAAGACCGGAAAAACCACCTCGATGCCCACGTGGCCTCCATCCGCAAACACATCGAGGAACTGGCCGGTAAGGATTACTCCTCCATCGTAGAGGGCACCATCAGCTACGTGCTCATGTTCATGCCCAACGAAGCCTCCTACATGGCCGCCCTGCAACACAGCCCGGATCTGCCCATGGAGGCCTACCGCCGCCGCATCATCCTCATCAGCCCCACCAACCTGCTGATGGCTCTGCAGCTTGCCTACAACCTCTGGCAGAAAGAACGCCAGACCCGCAACGTCGAGAAAATCTTTGACCGCGCCACCAAGCTCTACGACAAAATGTGCCTCGTTCAGGACAGCCTGGAAAAAGTCGGCAAAGGCCTCGAACAGGCACAGAACGCCTATTCCAAAGCCTGCGACCAGCTCTACCGCGGCCGCGGCAACTACGCTCGCCAGCTGGACGACCTCCGCCAGATGGGCATCTCCCCCTCCAAGCGCCTCAAACTCTCCGACGCCGACGAGGTGGAAGAATAACGCCTCTTTCCCGACTGTCAGGTCAGAGCGGCAGGGCTT
The DNA here is from genome assembly GCA_017409465.1 of Akkermansia sp. Classification (GTDB taxonomy): domain Bacteria; phylum Verrucomicrobiota; class Verrucomicrobiia; order Verrucomicrobiales; family Akkermansiaceae; genus Akkermansia. Next base: position 19,773 of record JAFQSQ010000025.1, read on the forward strand.
AAACCCTGCCGCTTTTTTCTGCACCAAGGCATCAATCAAGGTAGACAACTTGCCGTTGGGGGAGATGTTTGCTCCCGGATATTTTTATGTAAATTCAAGATTGAATCTTGGATTTGCATAAAAATGAAAGGCGCAGAGAACATTATTCCACCAGAGAATGAATGTCATCATCCGTCAAAACATTGACACCCCGCTGCACTCCCATGTTTTTCCCCGCATAAATCAAAGTTGCCGCTTTGCTTTCCGGCACCAGCTCTGTAAACACACGCAGGTTTTTGCACATGTCGGGATTATAGGTATAAGCCGACTTGATTTCAATGGGGCAGGGGATTCTCTGACGCTCCAGAATCAGGTCAATCTCAAAACCATTCGAATCACGGAAGAAATATAAGTCCGGCGAAGAACCTTTGTTTAACTGATTCTTCAGGAACTCAGAAATCACATAATTTTCATAAATGCTGCCAATGAGAGGGTCGCGTCCCACCATCTCCTCAGATTTTATACCCAGCAGTGCAGTCACAAGACCGGTCTCCGTGAAATAAATCTTGGGTGATTTGATAAGCCGTTTGCCATAATTCTTGTAATAGGGGTGCAGGGGTAAAACGATATATGAAGCCTCCAACAGCGAAATCCATTCCTTAATGGTCGTTGCGCTCACCCCTACATCTCCGGCCAGCGATGAATAATTCACAATCTGTCCCACGCGCGAGGCAAGCAGCCGGATAAACGTTTCAAACGCCGACACATTGCGCACATTGATAATTCTGCGGACATCACGCTCCACATACGTACGCAGGTAATCCATATAAGCGCGGGCAGGCTTAAGTTTCTGAGCGTGAATTCTCGGTAAACCGCCGTAAAATAATTTCTCGTCGCGGCTCAGCGCTCGGCCGTCTTTTTGCAACTCGTGCTGCGAAAGCGGTAACAAATCCACCATGCCGGAGCGTCCGGACAGACTCTGCGTAATCGCTTCCTGCAGTTCCATTTGCCGGCTCCCCGTCAAAATATACATACCGGGACGGTCCTCTTTATCCACAATCCCCTGCAAATAGCTTGCCAGTTCAGGCGTATTCTGTATCTCATCAAAAATACACGGAGCAGCATGTTGTTGCAGAAAACCTCTCGGATCGTGCTCAAACGCCATTCTCTCATCCGGATCTTCCAGACTCACATAATCATATCCCGGAAACAAGTGCCTAGCCAGCGTTGTCTTACCGGACTGCCGCGGTCCACACAGAGTCACAACCGGATACATCTCGGCCGCCTCCAGTATCTGTGCGCTCGCATCGCGCTCAATGAACTTCCTGCTTCCCATGGCCATAAAGTATCATTATTTTTATGCAAATTCAAGATTGAATCTTGGATTTGCATAAAAATCTCCCCAAAATTTCTGCTGATGGTCAATGCGGCAAAGCTTAAACTCCGCCGCTTTTTTCCTGCACCAAGGCGTCAATCATGGCGGAATGATGGTCGGAAGAAAAATCGAGAATGCGGTTGACTGTACGGTTAGGGGGCTGTATGATGAGAGGGCTTTGATATGCAGAAAAAGCGTTTTCATCAATCTCTTCGGAACAAAAATATCGACTACGGAAAGGGGCGATTTTTTGTGACGATTCAAGTTGCACACAATATGTCCGTATTGGGGGCAATTGTAGGCGATAAAAGCGTTTTGAATGAACTGGGTGAAGGGGTGAAACAGATACTTGAGGAGCTGCCGCTCAAGTACCCCGAGATGGTGCTGGGTGAGCATGTGATTATGCCCAATCATGTCCACGCGATTATCATCATCAGACGCAAACCGACAAACAAGGAAAACCATCTCGGTTTTCTTGTTGGCCGTTTCAAGGGCGCGACGGCGTTTTTGTACGGTAAGATGAAACGCGACGGCCTCGTGCCGGACATCGGTGAGCATCTGTGGCAATTCGATTATTGGGACGATTTGATTTCAAGCGAAGATGAGTTTCGGCACTATGAGTGCTACATCCGCGATAATCCGCGAAATTGGTCCCGAGACCGTTGGGGTACAGTGACAGCGCATATGCTGGGGGTAGAGGGGCTTCTGAATTGTCCGAAGCTTGCTTTTGTGGCATCTCAGGGATTTCCGGCATCTGCTCTCGCGCCTCGATGCGTAGAGGCGTTGAAGCGCGGGACTTCTGTCCCGCTCGGTGAGGATGCGGTGCTGATTTCAACCTTTACAAGTGCGCAGGAACGAGAGGTGCTTCACCGCGCCTTGGCGAAAAAGAGAAGAGTCATTCATGTGTGCCCTCAGGGGATACCTCCGGAGGAGGAACTGACCGCTGACCAGAAGTTAGCCTTGCAGGAAAAGAGAATCTTGTTCATCTCACCACAACCGAGTGGTTCACGATTGAATAAAAAAGTGGCAACATGGTGCAATGAATATGTGCTTCGACAGGCACAGGAAGTCTGGGTTGGTGATATCTCCCCCAACGGTATGTTGTCCACGATGATTGACGCCCTGATAGAGGAAGTAGGAGGAAGCTGGACTTAGGTCCTGCCCTTTCTCGAAGATACCATACAGCCACCACCATGCAGTCAAACACATTCCCGTTTTTTTCTCCTTCCTCACACGTCGGAGCGGCAGGACTTGAGTCCTGCCCTTTCTGAATACCCCGCAGCTCCCTCCCAGTCAGCAGTGGTTGTGCGCTCGCATCACGCTCAATGAGTTTCCTGTTTCCCTAGCCCATACAGTACCATTGTTTTTATGTAAATTCAAGATTGAATCTTGGATTTGCATAAAAACCTCCCACAAGATTTCCCTGAAAATCGATAATTGTCGCCGTCCGAATTTCGCTTGGGCTGCGATATCACATAGCTTTTCCTCATGCATTTCATTATGGTTGTCTCCGATTCACAAGGAAAATTATAATTTTTTTATTAGTTTATGCGAGACGTTGGACGTTAATAATTTTTAGTTTAAAAAACATTGCGTTTTTTTGCTATTAAAATATATTCGTCATTCATTGATAAAACACACTTCCCGTTTACACATGAGGTTGTTTTAGGAATGCGTTTATTCACGATTTCGCGTTCGTAGATAGCTTCAATATCATATCCATTGTTTTTAAGATGGCGCTGGGATATTTCAAGCAAACTTATCTTGACTCCGTCAACCGTTCTGTTACCCAAGGTGAGAATTATATACTTGCTTGTAATTCTGGCAATGTGTGAAAGAACAAGGAAATAGTCCGCGAAAAAATGCTCCACTTTTTTTCTTTTTTCTTTAGTTATGCCAATCGTGAACTCGTTAAGAAGCATTAGCTGTTCTGGGCTGCAGACAATATCCTTTTCTTTTCGTGAGCCTCCTAAACTCTTAGAGTCAATAATATGAGAGTTTGATATTTCCCATCCTTCCATTTCTAAGTCACGGGGATCAATCCAATTCAATGCAAGCCAAGAAAACTCACCATATGTCACAGTTGTTGCATTATCTCCGTACGGCGGAGAGGTTACAGTTAAATCAATTGAATTATCTTTCAATGATGGCAGAAGATTCAAAATGTCCATTTTATGGAGCGAAAGATTAGCAGGTTTATGTATAAAGTATTCAACATCTGACCTTATGCGGGCGCAAAAATCAGCTACAACTTCGTTACACATCATCTCAATTTTTTCTGTTTGTTTTATATGTAACTTAAATGTTGATGAACGAGAATTACTATACTTGCGAACCAAATTGGAAAATATATACCAGAAGTAACGACGATTTCGTTTATTTTTTACGTTGATAATAACCTGCCTAATTTTTGAAAGAGAAACAATAATATCTGAACGAAACCACTTATCAATTCTTATAAAATTATGAAGAGATACTTCCTCATGAAAATTATTCAATTTTTGAATTACATTTTCTATATCTTTCTTAATTCTCGTTGATACACCTTCTAATTTGACTTTAGTGATAAGGTGAGCAAGGGGATTGATGTCATTACCCACAAGATGAATATTCGGAACTATCTCTTGAGCAACATGAAGGGCTGTCCCAGACCCACAAAATGGATCTAAGACCGATACGCAATTTTTGACTAAATATTTCCTAAGTACACAATGTTGCATAGGAGCAATCATTGTAGCTGGATACAAGATTGTTCCGTGAATATCATTTTTTCGGTACTCTTTAAATGCAATATCCATTCCCACTAATTCTCTCCCAGAAAAACCTTATGCATTTTATTCACAATATAAGCAAAAAGTGAAGCTTTTTTTGCAATATCTTCTAGGTCGCTTTTGGAATAAAGTAAATTTCCTTGATGGGCTCCCAAATGGGCATGGCTATATGCATCCAAATAGGTTTGTAAACTTAGATTTTTAAGAGAATCGAAATCAAGTCTGAAGTTTTTTGCCATGGCGGTTAAGAATGTATGATTTTTGGGGTCATGAAGATAGGAAAAGACTGTTATTATAACATCATGTACTTTCATTTCTTTATTTAATTCTTGTGGGATATTTGGATTTGCCCTCAATGATTTTGCTGAGAGCTCAAATATCGACCGTAATGCACAAGCAACCACAAACATATACTTTCTTTTACCATGCTCTCTCATCTTATATAATTCTTCTATGCGACGAATAGCAATAGCACATACTTTCATGTTAGTATCTCTTGCTGGTGAAAATTTGTAAGGTAAAAAATCTACTCGACACTCTTTTGTTCTTTTATTCTTTACCTTTAAAACAGTTTCTTGTACAATCTTTGCTCCATCTTTATCAAGTATATACTTAACTAAAATATTTCCTTCATCTTTCTGATGTGGCAAAATTCCATTAATGAGTAGAGTATCATTAGCATATATCTTCAATTCATTAGCTGGTATGGTATGCCCAGCCTCATCATAAACTTTTAGTACAAAGTCTTTTAAATCTGTATCTCCAGTTCCGGTGTAAACAATCGCACCACCTTTTAAAACTATTCTTTCTGACGTTTTTTGATAAGTCGAACTTGGTTTTGGATTGCCGTATTTTATGCTTTCTTGATTTTGTTCTTTGAATTTTGCACCCAATAATTGAACTTCTTTATTTATGAAAAAAAGAGCGTTTTGAATAGATTTTGTATAAGCATTTTCAACCAATTGAGTTCTATCTGGATTAAATTTCATATCCGGACTTTCTGAAATCACATCCACATAGCCTATCATTTGTGGTAGCGCCTTCGTTGACTGTTGTTTGCGGAGTATTTCTGGATTAAATAAAGTTTCATTATCAAATAAATTATGATTAATATAAACTAGCGGTGAGAGAGTCGCCTTGTCAGATGATTTTTTATATAAAGGCGAAATGTTTTTTGAATCTCCTGCCTTTAAGCTAAAAATTAGCAATTCACCTTCTATTCGACATAAATCTGGTAATTTATCTTCAAAATGCAGATTATCAATTACTTTTCCGTTATGATATATCGTCGCAATATTTTCTTGAGATGAGATGGTAACGTAAAATAATCGACGATGAGCGCATTCGTTGTAGAAATCATCCACCTTTTTCGTAGAAATATCAATGCCATCTTTAACTATTTTAACTTTGATATTAGTGGCTCGAAAAACATTTGCAATCTTCACAGTTTTTGCAGAATCCGAGAAAAGGTCATCTAAAGGTTCTCTACTCTCGTGCTTTACCCTCATCGTTATAGTAGTGCCTCTTTTCCTCTTTAGTGAATGAGTCACAGGAACTTTGTAGTCGGAGACATTGTCCATCTGCAGTATATCAGAACCTTTGCAGCTAAACTTAAATGATTCATTCTCCGTGCACGAATCCCATTCCACCTCATCTGCAAAGCGGAGCACAGCTAAAAAACCCAATCCTTTAGATCCTTGGATATATCTTATTTCACCTTTTTCCTGTGAAAAAAAACTTTTACCATACTGCTTCTCGCTTTTTCCTACAGCAAATAATTTTTGTACTCCATTCCTAGGAATTCCTTTGCCGTTGTCTGTTATGGTCAAAGTGTCTGCAATTGAATCATAATTAATTATGACTTCTGTTGCATCTGCATCATATGCGTTTTTTATTAACTCATTAAGAGCAATGGTATCAGTAGGTAACTGATTAGATAGAGACTCCAAGGTTTGACCGTGCACCGTGACCGATTCATAAGATATTTCTTGATTCATAAATGTGATGTATTACGTTGTTTATTTTACAGCTATTTCTTTGATTGTCAAGATTTTTCTATGATTCCTTAATTCCAAGTAGGATGTTTGGATTTATGTGGCGTTTTCGTTTCGAATTATTGGAGATAAATCATAGCACCTTGCGAATATTGCCGCCTATTTGTCGCTAAGTTCTTCCATTATATTCCGTAATTTTTTTCTCTATCACAATGTATAAGTTTTAAGATTACATTTCTTTAATGGATGACTCTATGTATGCGACCTCATCGGGAGAAAGCCCATACTTGATGTATAATTCTAAATCTGTCCACGGTTTGGCAAAATCCAGAGAAGGTACCCACGAGAAACTTTGTTTTGATAAGTGTTGAGTCGTGGCAATTTGCCCTATCAGGAATCGGACAAATTTGGTTTTTATGTAATTGTACATATTGATGATTTCTTCCTCCGAGTCAGCCGTGCCAACCACTAGATAGGTTTCTGTGCATATTTCGCCGGGGCGAAGGATTTCGGTAGTGGAAAGGATTCTCTTTTTCCCTTCATTATTTGCGCGACCTGCGTGATCATACGTCAAATATGACGTAATGACTTTCCATTTGTCGACCCATTCTTTACCGTTAGTTACCTTTTCGCTTTTAAATGGACCTTTACCTCCATTGTAGCGAAGTGTTAAATCTCCTGTTTCCATCGGCTTTACATATGTGCGCAATCCAAATGGACGTTGCGAACTTACGATTGAGGAGAAATATTTTTCTGATTGTGCTGATATTTTTTCAATTATCGAAACTGCTTTTTCGTTTCTCATGAAAGTTTCGTGAGTAGACAGGTTCCTCCAGGAAGTTGAAGTCGCACCTTGTGATACTCGAACAAATTCGCAATCACCGCTATATTCTTCGCTTCGCAGAAAATAGCACAAACCACCTGCAATATCGACACCATCAAAACATTCGGTTGAGTCTTCAAAATCAACCAATTTACAAATATGTCGGTCCTTGAGCATTTCTGCTCTGAAATCATCTAGATTTCTTCCTCCAGAATACCAGCGGGCAGGCATAATCAGAGAAAGATGCTGAGGTGTCAACTTTTTCCCGATACGCACAAACTCGTGATAAATTGGTACGGCGCTAGATTTATTGCCTCCATCCATGACTTGATAAGGGGGATTCCCGACTATAGCATTAAACTTCATAAGTTTGTTGGGGTTGTTACTGCCGTAAGTTGAAGGACGCGAGGCGCGTTTGATAAATTGAGGGATTTTTGAGGTAATTTGATTGAGAAGGTCATCGAAGCAATGTACATTAACATGGGCACCTGTAAAACCGGCAAGTGTACGGCATGCGATATGCCGACTCATCTTGGTCTTGCAGATAATAAAGACGTTTTCGCGCAGCACCTGCTGCCATATTTGGCATTCCAAATCGCGATCCTTGTGTCGATAACGGGAAATTCGGGATTTGTAAAGGCTGTAGGCTACATAAAGCGAATACAAACCGGTCTTGGCATTCAGCTCCAAAATGCGAGCGTTTGGGTTGGCTACTGTTTCTACTGTCACCGTGCCCCTGTTGACAAAACGAGGGCTATCCAGCACATTAGTATGAGTCTCATCGAAGAAGTCATAACCGCCCAGACAATCGCTCAACTGCATATTGACTACGCGCCAAGGCGTGAGTACTGTTTCTTTATCCGGGTTGCGGAAATGACTGAATATTTCGGCAATACGTTTAATTCTTGACTCAATAGGCAGTTGGTCGGCCGCCTCTGTGACTTCACGAATGCGGACACCGGCTGCTTCGAAAATATCCGGGTCGTAGAATTTAATAAAACTTCGGAACAACACTTTATCAATGCCTGCAGGCATGAACTCAGCCCAGGACACATCGTCAATTTTAGAAGTCAGATTATGAAGTGTGATATGTTCATCCTCTTTCAGCTCTGCCCCATAAATAAGCAAGGGAATGCGAATAGAGATGCCTCGTAAAATAGAAATGGCTTTTTCCCTGTTCTTGCGGATTTCCTTGATCTTTTCCTGACGCGCCCGCTGCTCTGGAGTCAGCTCTTTTTTGGGTTTTCTTTCATCCTTTTTAGCTTGTTCGTATTCTTCCTTTGTGAACCCCTGGACGTTGATATCAATCTTCTCAATTTTCTGAGATTGTTTGGTTGAACCGATGATTTTTCGTAATTTTTCAAATCTGGAAAGATCTGTCTTATCCAACCACTCCAGTTTGTTATTGTAAAGGCGATTATCGTCAAATCCCGAACGAACAACGCGTTCCACATATGCTTTTTTCAGCTGTTTAAGCATGCGTCCCACATCATAGGGTACCATGCTGGAGCCATCCAGGGATATGACCGGACAGAAATTGAGAAATTCTGCCATGATTTCCCGATCGTATTCAGTAGTATGCCTAACACCGGATGAAATGCGAGCCGCTTCTGCAACCATTGACAGCGTTCTGTCCGGAGCAAAGTCGAATACATAGCAATCTGTCTTCTGTCTAGCTCCTATGCATCCAGGCGTTTGTACACGAAAAATGGTCTGCAAATAGTTACTGGCGGATGTTGTGGCTGAGCCGGACAGCATAAAGACCGCAGTCCATTCCTTGACCGATACGCCTGTAGTCAGCCGCCCGCACGATAAAGTGATGGAATATGCTTCATCCGGTTTGTCGGAGATAGCCTTGCGTACTGCTTTGAGCGCATCCGAATCAAATTTTTCCTCATCACCATCACCTGCCACGTTAACAATACTGAATGCACCACTTCCAAAAACGGGATGTTCTCGGAGCAGATCGCTCAGGGCTCTTGCTTCCTTTACTCCCGGAAGCATCCATAATGAATGCCGGAAATTGTCTCGGTATTCCTGAGTAGAGTACGGATAATTCGTGGATGCCGAATTGTCGCACAGCATATTCAGAAACCGCCGTACCGCATTTTCATGCACAAAGCTGCCAATGCTTGCACCAATTGGCATATATCGCCCATCTTTTTCTACATCTCCCTGCCAAGTCCTGAAAAATTCACGGAAATTGAAAGCTGTATCTTCCACGGACTGGAATCCGGGGATGAAGCGGTCGAGGTCATAGGTGAAGATATTGAGTTTAGGAAGAACTGCGTATGGGTTAGGATCGCCGGGATGTTCTTTTTCCCAGTTAAGTTTGGCACTCTGTTCCATCACGTAGTCCCACGTGAAAATTTCATTTTCACGGAAATCATCACGCAGATTGAAAGGGGTTCCTGAGAGATGGAGCACTCTTGTGTTTTCTTTTACAACAGCGGAAATGACATTTTCGCCCAACTCTGTCTTGGTTCCTTCGTGAGCTTCATCGATAATCACGCAATCCCAAGGAATAGAGAACACCGTATCATTTTTGTCGAATCGTCCACCTATTGCTGCTGAACCACGCAAATCTTGAATGGACGCAAAATACACGTAATGAGAAGCAGTTCGTACCAGACTGTCCAAATTCAAACCTGCCGTTTTAGAACCAAAACGATACTCGGGGCAAGCGTAAAAAATCTTCTTAAAATCATCATACCAGCCATCAAGGACCACTGGCCTATGGGTGAAGATGATGGTTCGCTGATAACACAATTGCTTGACTACCTCGAGGGCACAAAGAGTTTTGCCGAAACGCATCTTTGCATTCCAAAGCATCTTTTTGTGCTTTTTGAATTGCTTAATTGTTTTATCGATTGCTTCTCGTTGCTCCGGTCGAAAGATGATGGGATTTAAATCTTTTGTAACAGACTGAGGAGATAAACTGGACTCTCCGTCTTTGACTGCTTGAATTGCCTTTTTTGCCGTTTCTAAATCGGTTGCAAACCATTCATTTGCTTTTTTTGATGAATCGAAGGAGTGTTTCCTGACACCGGAAGCCAGTAAAACTTCGTGTACATCATAATCGCGGAAAGGGGCTGCGTATGAATGAACCATGCGCACCGCTAATTCTGTATGCAAAAGCTCATAATGGATTCCTGCTGTAGCGGTATATGTAGCAATGCGTTTTTTTGCCGCTTGGTTCAAATCGTGACAATTAGGTGGCAGTTCTTGTATTGGCTTGGAAGTTCGCAGAGAAGCATCCCCGATTTTAAGCATCCCCTGATGCAAATCGTCATTAATGCGGAAGATGTATATCAGCTTGTAGCTGCATGTTGGCGAGAAAGAACTCATCACTTATCCTCCTATTGTTGAAATGAAAGTAATAGTTTTTTGCTTTACCCAATCACGGATAAGACAGTATTGACCGGAATGCTCCGTGATATCCCATTTTGTGCACCCTGGACAAGGATGTTCTATGCTTTTCACGCCCAGAATACCCAAGGATGTAGCTTGGGTTATCGGTCTACATGAACCGGGAACAACGCCACGAAGACCATCCATTTGCCAAACATTCCATGCTATCGTTCGTGCTGCACGGCGTAAATCTTTCTTGGTGGGAATACGACCAAATTGAGCCATGTAGAAATCGATGAAGGTAAATAAAAGGCACTCGCGGGCAAGTAAAAGATTGTCACCCTGCCATTCGTAACCATATACACTTTGTAGTGCTTTGTGAGCCCATCCCAACCAATGGCTGCGAATTGGGCAGTTTTCTGACACCACTCGTAACTTTCTGTCAAGAATACCCACGCGGTCTTTAACTGGAATTACCTTGCCGGAAACAGCATCATAACGACTTGCCATATAGGGGCCCTCACCACAAGTAATTTCGAGCCGTATATCAAGCACATAATCCCGCCATGAGCGGCTTGATGTTGTATCGAAAGGTATGGGGGACGGATTTGTCATCCAGCCTTGGAAAGTCTCCTTGTTAAACAAGTCCTTTTGTCCGAACCATAGTTCATCTATCAGATTATTTTGAGCATTACACAGCCACGCAGGAGTAAAAACTTCCGCATTTGACCGTACCCGACACCGTTGCTCTTCAACGCTTTTGCTGACACGGGGTTTGATGACAGAGCCATTTTTTCCTGTAATGCTCTCAATCTTTATCTCAGAAAAGTACTGATATGCATCCCCCTTGGATTCATAGCCATGAGTAGCCCAGAAGATGTTTTTATTGGTCGTTCGATCACGCAGCAGCTCCACGAGCAACTGCGGGTCGCGTTGCAAAATTTCATTCTCGTGGATATCTACTGCGTTGTTTTTCACGTTCTACTACCGCAATCTTACCCTAAAATGTGCTTTTTCGCAAGAAATATGTTATTTTGTTAGATGCGGTGATTTGTTTATATGAGCGGTTGTGCAAGTTTTGTCTCGGCTGTGCGAGCAGGGAACGGTTTGCTCGTGCCGATTTTTGCTTATTTGTGGCAAAAAGAGTTGGTAATTGTAGAGCTACGTGAGGCACTAACCTCAGCCCCCCCATTCGAGACTTGATTTTGTCTCGGCGGGTTGCGGTGACAGCGCCTCCGGTGGCGTGGAGGTAGGGGATAAAAGCGAGTGAGTCTAGGACACTCTCATTATCAACACTAATTTGCAAAATTCGGACGAGCTTGGGGCGTTTTGACCACATTTTAGGGACTTGAACGGGTGAAATCGGGAAAAATGGCGTGCAGATTCCCGAAAATCGGGAGTCTAGCATTCCCGAATTTCGGGAATAGCGCTGCCGGGGGGCGAATTTTTGCGCCGAGGGGAGCAGGGGGGCAGCCCCGCCTCATTCGCTGCGCAGGGCTTTGATTTTGTCGCGGAGGACGGCGGCGACTTCGAAATCGAGGCGGGCGGCGGCTTCTTTCATCTCTTTTTCCAGACGCTTGATGAGGGCGGAGGTGTCTTCCTCGCCTTCGGCGGCGTGGAGAGCGGTTTCAGTGAAGTCGTCGTAGTCGTCAGCGTCGTCCGGGGTGTAGAGGCGGAGGGTGGATTGGTCTGCGCGGGCGACGGTGTGGGGGGTGATGCCGTGGGCCTCGTTGTAGGCCTGCTGGATGGCGCGGCGGCGGTCGGATTCCTCCACCAGACGGCGGATGGAGTCGGTGATGACATCGCAGAAGAGGACGCATTCGCCGTGGACGTGGCGGGCGGCGCGGCCTGCGGTCTGGACGAGGCTGGTTTCGTTGCGCAGGAAGCCTTCCTTATCCGCATCGAGGATGCAGACGAGGGAGACTTCCGGCAGGTCGAGCCCTTCGCGCAGGAGGTTGATTCCCACCAGGATATCGACTTTGCCGGAGCGGAGTTTGCGGAGGATTTCCACGCGCTCGATGGCATCCACATCTGCATGGATGTATTCGACGTTCAGCCCGATGTTGCGGAGGTAGTCGGTGAGGTCTTCTGCGGTGCGTTTGGTGAGGGTGGTGACGAGGACGCGCTCGCGGACGGAGACGCGTTGGTGGCAGAGCTCGATGGTTTTGTCTATCTGCCCCTCCAGCGGGAGGAGGGTGATTTTCGGCTCCAGCAGTCCGGTGGGGCGGATGAGTTGCTCCACGATGAGGGGCTGGCCGAGTCCGCGCGGGTTGAAGCTCTCCACCGGGGCGGAGGAGGGGTGCGGCGGCACGCGCAGCTCTGCGATGTTGTGGAAGAAGACTCCGCTGAAGTCATCCGGCGCGGTGGTGATGGCCTGACTGGCTTTGCGGCTGCGGGCGTGGGTGTTGCCGCGCTTGGCTTTGAGGATGGGGATGTAGGATTTGTTGCCCGGCACGCAGTTCACGTATTCGAAGGGGCCGGGGGTGGCGCTCAGGTAGAGCAGCTGGCTCTGGCAGTTCATGAACTCGTCGAAGCGCAGCGGGCGGTTGTCCAGCGCGGAGGGCAGGCGGAAGCCGTGGTCGATGAGCACTTGCTTGCGGGAACGGTCGCCCTCGTACATGCCGCCTATCTGGGGGACGGTGGCGTGCGATTCATCGATGATGGTGAGGTGGTCGAGGGGGAAATAGTCCTGAAGGGTGGAGGGGGTGGAGCCCGGAGCACGCCCGGCGAGGTGGCGGGAGTAGTTCTCGATACCTTTGCAGAAGCCGATTTCGTTGATGAGTTCCAGGTCGTAGTCCGTGCGCATCTTGAGCCGCTGGGCTTCGATGAGTTTGTTCTGCTTTTCGAACCACTCCACGCGCTCTTTCAGCTCTGCGCGGATGGAGGCGATGGCGGGCAGGCGTTTTTCCGGCGAGGAGACGTACTGTTTCACCGGGAAGAAGAGGTAGCTGTTCAGCCGCTCGCGCACGCGCCCGGTCACGGCATCGATGAGCGATATGGCCTCTATCTCGTCGCCGAAGAACTCCACGCGGATGGCCTCGCCGTCACTCTGCGCGGGGTAGATTTCCACCACGTCGCCGCGCACGCGGAAACGGCCGCGGTCAAAGTCGTAGTCATGCCGCTCAAAGAGCAGCTCTGCCAGGCAGGCAATCATGGCATCGCGGTCAATCTCCTGGCCCACATGGATGGAGAGCGTGAGGTTGCGGTAGTCCTCCGGCGCGCCCAGACCGTAGATGCAGGAGACGCTGGCCACCACAATCACATCCCGCCGCAGGAGCAGGGAACGCATGGCGTTGAGGCAGAGGCGGTCAATCTCCTCGTTGATGGCGCTGTCCTTTTCGATGTAGGTGTCTGTGCTGGCGATGTAGGCCTCCGGCTGGTAGTAGTCGAAGTAGGAGACGAAGTATTCCACCGCGTTGTGCGGGAAGAAGCTCTTGAGCTCGGAATAGAGCTGGGCTGCCAGCGTTTTGTTGTGGGAGAGCACCAGCACCGGCCTGTCCTGCGCGGCGATGATGTTCGCCATGGTGAAGGTCTTGCCGCTGCCGGTCACGCCCAGCAGGCACTGGTGACGGTTCCCCGCCTCCAGCGATTTGAGGAGTTTACGGATGGCCTGCTCCTGATCGCCGGAGGGTTTGTAGTCCGTTACCAGTTGAAAGATGCCCATGGGGAGGTGTCAGTGGCGGTGTTGTTCGATGTCCTGCACCAGCGCCGCAGTGGCGTGCTCCAGCAGCTGCACCACGTGGTCAAAGCCGGCCTCGCCGCCGTAATACGGGTCGGGCACCTCGCGGTCGGCGGCATCGGCGGGGAACCAGCGGCTCATGGGGATGACTTTTGCTTTCTGCTCTGCGGTGCGGGCCAGGTGGAGGATGTCTGCGCGGTTGCTTTCATCCTGCGGGATGATGAGGTCGAACTGCTCAAAATCTGCCCGGCGGAACTGGCGGGCGCGGTGGCCTCCCCTGGCATATCCGGCGCGTTGCAGCGCCGCGAGTATGCGTGAATCCGGCTTGCTGCCGATGTGGTACGAGGCGGTGCCGCAGGAGTCTGCGGCGATGCGGCCCTGCGCCCCGGCATGCTGCACGGCGGCGTTGAACAGAATCTCCGCAGCAGGAGAGCGGCAGATGTTGCCCAGACAAACGAATAAAACCCGGAAAGGCGTGCCTTTTCCGTCAGTTTCAGGTTGACCGCCGCTGCTGTTTCTGCTATTAAGATACATGACGCACACCAGATTAGCACAGACTCATGAATATTGCACGCCTGAAATCTGACCCCGAGATTTTTTACTCCCTCCAGGGCGAGGGTGCGCAGGTGGGGACTCCCGCCGTGTTTCTGCGCCTTGCCGGGTGCAACCTTTCCTGCACCTGGTGTGATACCAAGCACTCCTGGGGGGCAGGGCTGGAGCTGCCCGTGGCCGATGTGGCCCGGCGATTGCAGGAGTACACCTGCCGCCACCTGGTGATAACCGGGGGCGAGCCGCTGCTGCAGCAGGCGGAGCTGGAGCAGCTGCTGGAGCTGCTGCCGCCCGATTATGTGGTGGAGGTGGAAACCAACGGCACCGTGGAGCCCTCCCGCGCGCTGCGGCAGCGGGTGGACTGGTGGAATGTGTCGCCCAAGCTGCGCCACTCCGGCAATGATGCGGGCGCGGCGCTGTGCTTCGATGCGCTGGAGACCTTTGCGGAGATGCCCAATGTGTGGTTCAAGTTTGTGGTGCAGGGGGAGGCGGATTGGCGCGACATCGACGCGCTGGAGCTGCCGCTGCATCAAATCATGCTCATGCCCTGCGCTGCCACCCGTGCGGAGCTGGCCGCCGCCCGTCCCGCCGTGGCAGAGATGTGCCTGCAACACGGCGTCCGCCTCGGTGAGCGTCTCCACCTCGTCCTCTGGGATACCAAAAAAGGAGTCTGAGGGGAGTTGCGAATGATGAGTTGTGTGTGACGCATGAACAATTCGCCGTGCCGTCGCGCAGGGGAATTTTTGCCGATTTTTTCATTCGTACATGGTGCATTGTCATTTGTACTTGCTATGTGCGTGACTATATGTTAGGCTGTTGCAGCACGCGTTGTCTGCGCGATTGACTTCTGCACTTATGAAACTCAAGAAACTGATGATGACGATGGTAGCCGGGCTGATGGCTCTGCCTGCTCTGGCTGCGGATTCCTTTAACTGGACGGAGTATTATTTCCTGCTGCCTACGGATGAGAATTCCCGCCCGTACAAGCGCTACATGGATGAGAAGTACGGCACGCAGTGGAATCTGAATGTGGCGTACAACCTGTGGAATACGGAGGGTGCCATGCCCGGGGTGAATAATCATAACAACCTGCTGATGGCCTCGCTGCAGCTGCAACAGCGTTTGATTGAGGACTCTGTCGGCGGCGGTACCTGGTTCCGTCTGGAGGTGGACAGCTGCTGGGGGCTTGACCGCGAGTCCGCCCAGAGCGATACGTACTATACGAGCTTCTTCGGCATTCCGCACAGTGTGCATAACAACGCCAAGGGCCCGCACAATGTGATGGTGGCAGAGGCGATGCTGATGCACTTCCGCAACAACAAGCGTACGGTGTTTACCGCCGGTATTGTGGATTTGTCCAACTATATCGACTGCGTGAGCATTGCCGCCAGCGGCTATCACGGCTTCAACAACACGGGCTTTGTCGGTCCGTTCACCAACCCGGTGACGCTGTACAACCTGGGTGCCATTGCCATGCACCAGATTGATGACCGCAACTACATCATCGGCGGTATCTCCCGCAACACCGCCGGCCCCGGGGATAATCCCTTCGGCGGCAGCATTTCTGATGGCTATCTGGCCACGGCAGAGTACGGTCATATCTGCAACGACGGCAAGACCATCCTGCGTTTCTCTCCCTTTATTCACCGCTCCACGGGTAATGCCTCCGGGAAGCATGCCAGCGGCGGCTTCTCCTGCAGCATTGAGTACAAGCAGTCCGATGCGCTGACCCTCTACAGCCGCGCGGGCTACGGCTTCCGCGATGACGTGACGGAGCCCTTCGGCATCGCCATCGGCGCACAGGCAAAACTCTGCCCGAGCCGTCCGGATGATTATTGCGGGCTTTCCTATGGCCTCTTCAAGGGCAAGCGCAACAGCGACGGCGGCTACTACGAGGGGCGCCAGCACCAGGTGGAGGCACTTTACAGCTTCCAGGTGAATGAATACATGAAAGTGGTACCCCACGTGCAGGCCATCATGAACCCCACCTATTACGACACGGATGCGGAGTTCATCTGGGGCTTCATGACCGTGTTCGTCTTCTGATGCAGTAAACAGCCTGTTTTTCTCCGGCTCCCTGTGCAGAACAGGGAGCCTTTTTTGGCTGAAATAGTACTTGCTCACCGATGATGAGCAGTGTAGAATACCCCGTGCCTATGAACACCCCCACCCTTCATTTTCTTGGCTGGAACCGCCCGGCTATCGAACTGGTGGCAGAAAAGCTGGAAGAACTCAACAACTCGGCTCCTGAGACTTTCCGCCGCGCCACCGTGGTGGTGCCCACCAGTGAAAGCGGCCGCCGCCTGCGTGAATACATGGCGGAGCGCGCCGGTAAACCTATCCTGATGCCGAGGATGGCCTTGGCAGGGCAGCTGATTCCCTGTGAGGGGGAGGCTGTGGCCACGGAGGCGGATACCCTTGCCGCATGGTTGCAGGTGCTGGGGAGCTCGGCTGTGATGCAGGGGAAAAGCGCGGGGTGGATGCTGGATGTGGCGTGCCAGATGCAGCGCGTCCGAAATCAGCTGGAGCAGGAAAACCGCAGCCCGATGTGGGAAGAAGGCATGGCTCGTGACTTTGTCAGGCTTCATCTGGAAGAAGAACCGACGACCTGGCAGCATACGTTGGCGTATGAGCGTGAGCGCTGGGAACATCTGCGGACGATGTTTGCTGCCGTGGATGAGGTGCTGCGTGCTCGCGGGTTGTGCTCTGCGGAACAGGTTCGGGCGCGTGAGGTGGAGCGTCCCGGGAGACGAGGGTTAATCATCATCGCCTGCGTGCCGGAGTTATCGCCGCAGAATCGGCTGTATCTGAGGCGCTTGACGGAAACGCAGGTCGGGAAGGTGCAGATATGGGTCAATGCCCCGGAATCGGAGCGTGAACGCTTTGATGCCTTTGGTCAGCCAATACCTGTTATCACACAGGGCGATACAGCCGGGCAGGGATGGTGCGAATGCGCGGTGCAGATTCCCCGCGCATCGGCGGAAGCATCCCTGTCTGCACAGGATGTGATTCATTCCGTTGCCGGTGCTGCGGAGTTTGGTCGCATGGCGCGGATGCTGGCGGGCGGCTGTAATTCCCGGCAGGTGGTCATAGCTTCCTGTGACAGCTCGTTTTCGGCGTCGCTGGTGACGGCTTTTCAGCCGGAATGGGAACTGATGCTGCCGGAAGGCCGTTCGTTCCTCTCAACGGAAGTGGGGCAGATTCCCCGTTTATTGCTCGCCGCCTGCACGGAGACGGACGCCGCCGCCTTGTATGATGAGGAGAGTGGTGAAGTGCAGGGCGTGGGAAGTCGCCGGGCAGACGGATTCCTGGCGTTGCTGCGCAATTGCCCGCTGCAGCGTAGCCTCGCTCCCCGCTCAGCACTGGGCATGTTTAATGCGTGGCTGGATGAGCTGGTGAATAAGCACTTGCCGGGCAGCGCTCAGCACGTGTTCGCGGTGGCCGAAAGAGAGTCCGCGCAGCCCGGTGCGGTATCCGGGGCGGCAGATTATGTGGCGTGGATAGCCGGGGTGCGGCATCTGGTGGATTCCTGCGGGCGGGAAGATGCGTTCCCTTCGCAGCTCAGAGGATTGGCCTCCGGTCTCCTCTCCCAATATAGCAATGCCGAACCGAAATTGCAGGGAGCCGTGCGCCGCATGGCGGAGTTGATGCAGCAGGTGGCAGCCCTCGTAGAGCAGGGAGCCTGCGAGGCTCTGCCGGCGCTGGCGCTGCTGGAATATGCCGTGGGGGCTTCTGCCGCCGGTGTGCTGGAGGGGGCGCAGCGGCGTGATGCCGCCATCAACGTGCGCGGTTGGCGTGAATTGAGTTTTGTCCGGGAGCAACGGGTGATTCTGACCGGGATGCACGAGGGTTGTGTGCCGGAGCGAGCCCCGGCGGATTCATGGCTGCCGGATGCCTATCGTTCGTTCCTGAAAATGACGGACGGTGAGTGCCGCCGGGCGAGAGATACATTTTTGCTGACGGCCTTGCTGCAGAGTCGTCCGGCGGGAGAAGTACACATGGTGCTGGCTCGCAGTTCATCTGATGGTACGCCGGTAGCACCTTCTTCTCTGTTGCTGCGCTGCGCCACGCTTTCGGAAACGGCAGAGCGGGTGAGCCGACTGTATGCCGACCCTCCTGCGCCGACATCGGAGCTTGCCTACGCTCCCATGCCCCTGTTGTCGGCCGAATCGGTGCCGATGCCTGAGCCGGGACAGATGGAAAGCATTCGCCTGTTGGGAGAGGGGCTGCGGAACCCCTATGCGGAGGCGGGGAAAACCTGGTCCCCCTCACGAGTGAAGAGTTTTCTGGATTGTCCGCTGCGCTTCTGGCTGGATTGTCTGCTGAAGGTGAATCCCGGGGACGAGTTGGAGCCGGAAAAAGCGGAGCCTGATGCGGCAGAATACGGCGATTTGCTGCATGCTGTTCTGCAGGAGGTGGCAACGGAGTTTTCCTCTGAGCCCCCCGGGATGCAAAGGGGGGAACTGCAAAGCCGGATAGAGGCATTTGCCGCTTCCTGTGCGGAACGGGTGGTGCAGAAACGCTACGGGGATGGAACACGCGGTCTCTCCGCACCGCTGCAATTGATGCTCAACAACCTGAAACGCTCGCTGCATGCCTGGTCCGCCCTGCATGCTGCGGATTTGTGCGATGGTTGGGAGGTGCAGATGTGTGAGCGGCAGCTGGAGTTTACACTCCCTGCCGGTGAGGGGGAATCGCCCATCCCGTTCAGTATGCGTGTTGACCGCGTGGACCGACACCGGGACAGCGGGAAATTCCGTGTGATTGATTACAAGACCAATGATTCCCCGCCGGATAAGACTCATCTGGAAAGCATCAGCGGGGCAACGGCTGCGCTGTATGAGATGTGGATGCCGCCGGAAGTGTACCTGAAAGATGATTCCGGGAAAATGAAGCGCTGGGTCAGTGTACAGCTGCCGCTGTATGCAGAGGCTATCCGGCTGCTGTACCAATTGGAGGAACTGCCGGAAACGGCTTTCTACAATCTACCCCGTACCAGACCGCTGGAGGTGAAATACAATGCCATGAAAGATAACGGACTGCATGAGGCTGCGATGGGCTGTGTGCGGCGCGCTGCCGCTCTGATGCGTGCCGGTGAATGTCTCTTCTCCGCAGAATCTCTGGGTCGCTCGCTGAGGTATGGGCAGTTTGGAGCTCTGGGCATACACCGCAACCCGGACCCGCGCAGAATGTGCTCGCTGCCTGTATTGCCCGCCATGGATAACAACCAACTTCCTGAAGAATCATGACGACTGCCGCCAAACGACGATTAACCGGTAATCTTATTGCGGCTTCTGCCGGTACCGGTAAAACCTACCAGCTCACTTCCCGCTTTGTGGCCTTGCTTGCCCTGGGGGCTGCACCGGAGAAAATAATTGCGCTCACTTTCACCAACAAGGCGGCCGGCGAGTTCCGCAACCGCATTTTCCAGACACTGGCCGATGGTGCGCTGGGAAAACCCGATCGCGAGTGGCCGGAGCGCAATGCCGTGGCGATTCGTGTCTGGGAAACCTGGACCGGTCTGCATCTGACGAAGGATTGGCAGTTGGTGCCGGCTTCCAATCCCGTGGCGCTTTTTCCTGCCGCCATCCCGGTGCTGGAGCGGGCGGTGCGGGAACGCTGTTATCCGGAATGCCTGAGTCCGACCCCGGACGAACCTCAGCTCCCCCTGCTGGATTCCGATTGTTTTGCGCTGTTGCTGTGCAGAGTGGTGAACAAGGCATCCGATTTGCATCTTTCTACGTTGGATAGCTTCTTCAACCGTGTGGTGGCAGCCGATTTGCACAAGGCCGGGCTCAGTTCCGTCACGCCCATGAATGCCTTGCAGGAGCAGTCTGCCCGCAGAACGGCGCTGTTGGCCATGCTGTCTGCCGGGGAGCAGTCGGAGGAGAATCATCAGGCGCTCCTGACGCTTTTCAGCGATATTGCCCAGGATAAGGGTGGCTCAACTCTGGAGCTGCTGGAACAAAATATCAGGATTTATCTCTCCCTCTACAGCGAGTTCCCGGATGCTGAACCCTGGGGACAAACGGAACCCTTCGGCCTGCCGGATTGCCGCCGGGCGCCCCTGCTGACGGAGGAGGATTTCGCCGCCTATGAAGCAGAAATACGCAGCCTGGCAGAATCCATTTCCTGGAAAGGCAAGCCCCGCTGCTATCTGAAAAGGACTTTCCCCGGCATTGTGCAGAAAATCCGTTCCGGTACCTTTGTTTCCTCTGGTAACATGAGCCTGTGGCTGGAGGAGGATGAGAAGATGGCGCCTCCGGCTGAGGAAGCGGTTGCAGATGCCCATTTGCGTGACCTGGTGCAGGAGTTGCGGCATGCCTGTGCTGCTCTTTTCCTGCGGCGTGTGCAGGAGAAATCCACGGCCATGTATGGCTTGCTGGACAGGTATGTGTCGGCATACAGGCAATGTGTGCTACAGGCGGGGCGGGTCACTTTCGATGATATTAAACAGGGTGCTCGTCGTTTGCTGGCTTCACCGGATGCCGCTGCGGATGAATCTATGGCGCTGCGTCTGGTTTCCCGCCTGGATCACTGGATGCTGGATGAATTCCAGGATACCGACCCGGTGCAGTGGGAAATCCTCAGCCGCTTGTTGAAAGAGAATGCCCAGTTTGGCGACAAGAGCCTTTTTGTGGTGGGTGATAAGAAGCAGAGTATTTACAGCTTCCGTGGTGCAACATCGGAGTTGTTCGAGCAGCTGCGGGGTGATGTTCCCTCGCCGGATGGCTATGACTGGCAGCATTCCGTCCTCACTAATTCCTCTCTGGAGGAAAGCCGCCGCTCGGTGCCGGAAATCATGGAGTTCACCAACATGGTGTTTGCTGCCATCGATGAGGTGTCGCCGGAATTTTCGCAGCAGCGCTGCTGCGCGGAGAATCGGGCGAAAAAAGGCTATGTCAGGGTGGAAATGCTGCCTGCGGACACGGCGGCGGAGACGCTGTCGCTTGCCTGTGAATCTATCGGTGCTATACTGGATGAGCTTTCTGAGTATCTGCCGGACGGTACATGCCGCATGCGGCAGGGAATGACGGTGGCGGTACTGCTGAAAACGGGTAATCATGCCCGAGAGATGGCAGCGTGGCTGCGGCTTCATCGACCGCTGCTTCCCATTCAGCTGGTGGAAGATACACTGGTGGCAGAGGCATCCCCGCTGGGCGAAATGCTGCTGTCGTTCTTCCTCTGGCTGCAGCGGCCTGCGGATAAGTACCGCTTTAACCTCCTGCGAGTCTCTCCGCTGGGAGCGGTGCTTGCAGAGGGCGAATCGCGGGCGGCTTCGTGGAGCCGCTGGCATCAGTTGCTGGACGCGGAGGGGTATGCTTCTCTGATACAACGGTTGGCCGATTTGGTATCGTCTGTGGCGCAGGACAGAATGATGCACGAATGGTTCGAAGCGGCTTGTGCTTTTGATGCCTCCGGCGGTTCGCTTGAGGAATGGATTCTGTATATGCGGACGCTGAGCCGGAAGGCGGCGGGGACTCCCGGTTGTGTGCAGTTGATGACCATGCACAAGAGTAAGGGCGCGGAGTTTGATGCCGTGATTCTGCCTTATATCGGGGCTAAGAATGTGGACCAGCCGCGGGCAGAGGGGATTCCTTCCTTTGTTTCTGAGGACAAGAAGGGGATTCTGGTGCATCCGGGTACGGGCAAGGAGCGAAGCAGTTGGGAACAGTTGCTGCGGGAGGAGGAACGCTGGAAGAAATGCAGAAGAGAGGATGCTTACAATCTGATGTATGTGGCGCTGACTCGTGCGCGCTATGCCAATTATATCCTGCTCCCCGGGGTGGAAAAGCTCCCGGAGGAGCCGCATAAGGAGGCCGATTGGATTCTGAATGCTCTGGCTGCTCAGGATTGCCTGCCGGAGCAGGGCTCAGCGGTTGCATTCGGTGCAGCCGATTGGTATGAGGATATGCCGGACAAAACGCAGCCGATTCGTCAGTCTGAAACGCTGCCGGATTTGGGAGCCGTGATTCCTCCGCGCAGGAAAGCGAAGCCTTCTTCCTCCGGTGAACCGCTTGCGCCGGCGGTGTCCGCTGCTGTTCCCGCATCGTTCATCGATGGTTCGGCGGCTCAGTTGGGCACGGAGGTTCACGCTCTCCTGGAACAGATAACCTGGTGGGAGGAGGAAGATGCTCCATCGTGGTATCATCATCCGCAGACGTCAGCAGAGAAACTGGCTGCCCATGCGCTTCACCTGCCGGAGGTGCAGGAGCTCCTGCGTGAGTTCCCCGGTGCTCAGGTGTATAATGAGCAGTCGGTGGAAGCCGTGACGGATTCTACCTGGACTTCCGCCGTTATTGACCGTCTGGTTATTTATCCGGATGGTTCGGTGTTGATTGTGGATTACAAGACGGATCGGGATACTTCACGGGAGTCTATGATCGCGGCGCATGCATCGCAGATGCATGCGTATCGTACGCTGATATCTGCCGCACTCTCTATCCCGCCGGAGCGGGTGGCTGTTAAACTCCTCGCTGTGAGGGATGGCTCGCTTTATTCGGTCTGATGCTCGTTGGGATGTCGTGATTTTTTGGTTGCAGTGGGAAATAATTTGTACAACTGTTTAATCTTTCTAATTAATTGCGGAATAATGGAATGTGTTGAAATAGGGATGTGTTTTGCCTGTCAGGAAGGAATGATCCGACCATATGTAGAGAGATGATGACGAGTAAACCTTTGTCCACGGAAATGATGTCCCGCACCCTGTGGTCCGGGTTGATGGTGTGGGATGCCCTGGGGGCTCCCGCAGAATTTAATTACCATGGCGATGTACTGCGCCGGTACCCGGACGGCCTGGACCGCATGGTGGCGGGGTTCGGCATTTGCCCGGATCGCAAGGCCGGTGAGGTGACGGACGATACGCAAATGGCTTGGTGCCTGCACCAGTCCCTGCTGGATGCCGACGGCTGGTCGCCGGCGGCCGCCTTGAAGCGCTATCAGGAGTGGATGGACTCTGACCCGCCGGATGTCGGCCATGCCACGAAGATGGCTCTGTTGGGTAGTCCCCTGCCGGAGGCTCAGGGTAACGGCGCGCTCATGCGCGTGATGCCGCTGGCACTCTGGGCGGCGCAGCACCCGGGCTTCGATTGGCAGACCGCCGTGCGCGAGGATGCCGCGCTCACCCACCCGCACCCGGTGAACGGGGAGTGCAACGTGGTGTATGTCTACGCCCTGCTGTTGGCCATGAAAGGCGGCATGAGCCCGCAGGCTATTTACGAATCCACCCTTTCCTGGGCAGAAGAGCAGGGTATCATGCCGGATGTTGTCGACACTCTGCGCCGCGCTGCCTCGGAGCGCCCGGATTATGATGGTGAGCACATCGGCTGGGTGCATGTGGCACTGCAGAGCGTCTTTTACCAGCTTCTGCATGCGCGGGATTTTCGTTCCGCTCTGGTGGATATCGTCTCTTCCGGGGGCGATACGGACACCAACGCCGCTATCGCCGGCCCGATGCGGGCCGCTGTCTACGGCCCGCAAAGCATCCCTTCCGAATGGCTGGCCTGCGTGCGGGTGGTAAACGAAGCTCGATACGCTTCGCTGGTGCTGCGACGGAAGGATACGCGTGCTTGGCAGAGGATTTTCCCCGGCAGGGCATATCGTTAGCGAGCTCATAGATAAAGCCGCTGCAGAGTCGTAGGGGGAGGCGTGGAAATGGGAAATACCGGGAGAAGCTGTGGGGAAGTTGGCTGCGCCTGCTTTTTCGGAGGCGCTCTTTAGCCCTCAGCGGGTCCCATAAATGCCCTATTCACGCAGTGAAAAGGAAAAATTGTAATTTTTTGTTTATTTTGTAACTCAGGTGCATTCCAATGCCTTGCAGTGTATTTTTGGGGAGGGGTGAGAAGAAAAATGAAACTTTTTTCAAGAATGAGCTTGACGTGAAGCGGAGTTTTGTGTAGAATCTGCGGCACCCCGTTACGGGGCGGCTCGAAAGAGCAAGTCGACGGTGAAACGACACCGGGGCTGGCTCGGCCGGGCAAGGCAGTTTTCAATGCACGGACTTTCCGTGGCACCACAGGACCGCAGCGATTGCGGAACGAATGGTAAACCTTACCATGAGGGGTGCCGGAGAGGCTAAAGAGAGGGAAGAAAAAGG
>JAFQSQ010000058.1 GCA_017409465.1 Akkermansia sp.
GCGCGGTGAGTCCCGGTCAGGTATCTCGGCATCCCATCGCGCGAAGGAACGGGTACCCCTGCCGGTTCAGGCTCGCCGCTGAACAACAAACCATAAACACATAGATAACGATATGAAAAAGACGATAATAGCACTCCTGGCGCTGGCCGGGGTAGCGGGGGCGAGCGAAGATACGGTAACATGGACGCAGTTAACATTGGATAATTCCGACATTATTCAGACTTATGATAAGACTGATGGGACGGGAACCGTTACGAAAGAAGATATACCCATCGATAACGCAAAAAAAATAACAATTGGCACTGACGGCTACGGTTCGCTCAGTGGGGGTAGTGCCGCTTTGGGGTGGTCTGAATCCATTACTCTTAACGAAAGTTGGAAATTGGTATTTGAATTGACAGATAAAGCTCTTGGTGAGGGTGATGCTAGCCTCTTCTCGATAAAAACGAAGATCAACAAGGAAATAAAAGATAATACGACACAAGAAATTACAAGCGGCATGACTGGCCCTGTCGAGGATGCAGAAATATTGAAAGTTTGTGAAGACGGCTCCTTGAAGTTGGAGAAAAAAGTAGACGGTACACCAGTTGGTGAAACATCAGTAAGCGGTCTGATTACCGCCAATACAGCAACCGCCGTTACACTCGTTTTCCTTGCGGAAGAGGATACCAACGGGAACGACATTGGTGGCACTTTTTATGTGTATGTTGGAGAGAACGGGGATAGCGGAGATGCTGTAATCAGCTACAATGTGGATGAACGTGTAGAGTTTGGCGAAAATTACGACGCACGCCTCTGGACCAACGGTGGAGCGGAAACATTCAGTAAGATAGCCCTCTATTCCGGAGGTGTGGTGACTGTCCCCGAACCCGCTACAGCCACGCTGAGTCTGCTGGCACTGGCCGGTCTGGCTGCCCGTCGTCGCCGTCGCTGAAGCTATGGCGTGACAAGCCGCGTCGGGCTTCTCGCTGATACGCCCAGACAGGCCGCAAGTAAGGGTTCCTTGCCGAAACTCACACATTTTTTAACCGCTGCCTGAGATAAAGGCAGCGGCTTTTTTATCCGATTATTATCCAATTGTTTTTTCTTGTATACGGCACCATAACTGGTATAATGACGGGGATATGAGCATGAAAAAGTTTTTTCTGAGCGTCTGCGCGGCGGTGGCCTGTGCGGGAGCGGTGGCAGCGGGAGCGCAGCCGAACATCATTCTGGTGCTGGTGGATGACCTGGGTTGGGGCGATATGAACCTGCCGCAGGGCACACCAAAGGTGGAGGGGACGCCGTGCATCGATATGCCCCGGCTGGCAGAGATGGCGCAGACGGGTCTGGTGCTGCAGCGCCACTACACGGCAGCCCCGGTGTGCGCCCCGGCGCGCGCCTCGCTGTTCGGCGGCATGCATCAGGGGGTGACGGAGGTCATCCGCAACAACAACTTTGACGCCGCACTGGAGAACTCGCACACGCTGGCCACGGTGCTGAAGGGGGCAGGCTATGCCACGGCGCTGGTGGGCAAATGGGGAATCGGCGGCGGCAATGAGAGCGGCGGCACCCCGGAGACGGCTGCCGCCTGGCCGACAAAGCGCGGCTTTGATTTCTTCTTCGGCTATCACAATCATCTGGCGGGGCATCGCCACTATCCCAAGGAAGAGAGCAATGCCGACCCGGACACCCACCGCAATGCGGTCTGGGAGAACGAGAAGATGCTGACGGATGAGCTGGATAACTGCTACACGACCGACCTCTTCACTGCGCGCGCCAAGAAGTGGATTGTGGACCACCGCGCGACCAAACCGGAGCAGCCTTTCTTCCTGGCGCTCACGCTGACAGCGCCGCACGCGCGCCTGGGTATCCCCTCAGGGCCGTATCCTGCGGGCGGCGGGCTCAAGGGCGGTGTGCAGTGGACGGGAGTACCGGGCAAGATGATTAACACGGCCACGAGCGGCCCGTGGGATTCGTTCATCTACCCGGCCTATGCCAACAACAGCCAGTGGAAGCAATACGCACAGAAACGCTTCGGCAACGGTGCGCAATGGGCCATCACGGCAGCAGAGCGCCATGCCACCATGGTAACGCGCGTGGACGATGCCATGGGAGATTTGCTGCAGCTGTGCCGTGATTTGCAGATTGACCGGAACACCTTTGTGGTCTTCACCAGTGATAACGGGCCGCACAATGAACCGGGAGCGGTGGGCGGTTTTGCCGGGCATCCTGCCCCGGCGCAGAATCCTGCCTTCTTCCGCAGCTACGGCCCGCACAACGGCATCAAGCGCGACACATGGGACGGCGGTCTGCGCGTGCCCTGCGTGGTGTGGGGGCCGGGTATTGTGAAGAGTGGCAGCACGAGTTTCCCGAGCCAGTTCCATGACTGGATGGCCACCTTTGCGGACATGGCCGGAGTGCCGGTACCGATGCGCAGCACGGGTGTTTCCCTGCTTCCCCTGCTCCGCGGGGAGGAGGACAAGCAGCCCTTCGGCACCATTTACTCCGAATACAACTTTGGCGGCGGCATGGCCTGGTACGGAGACTATGCGGACAACAAGCGCAACCGCCCGCGCGGTGAGCAGCAGGTCATCTACTTCCGCGATCAGGACGGCCGCTTCCTGAAAGCCATCCGCACCGGTATCAAGACCGGGCAGGAGGACTTTGAGATTTATGATACCGAAAAAGACCCGGCGGAGACGCAGAACCTGGCCGCCGGCATGCCGGAGATGCAGGAGCAGCTGCGCGCAGCCGTGCTGCAAAACCGCCGCGCCTTCGGCTATGCCCATGACCGCGCTGCCGGCCGCCGCAACAACGGCATTTCCGGTGCCCGCAGCTATGACAAGCTGCTGATTCCCGCCAACACGCCTGCAGAGACGGCTCCCGGACTGGTGATGCGCCGTGTGCAGAGCAGCTGTGCCTGGGTGCCGGAGTTCTCCACCCTGCCCGGCGCTGCGGAAGCGACCGCCACGGTGGTGGCCGACCCGGCAGCGGAAACGCTGCCCGCCGGCAGCATCACGGAGTTCAAGGGCTATGTGCATGTGCCGCAGGACGGCAACCACTGGCAGTTCTACCTGACGCTGGATGCCGTGCCGGGCAGCAAGGCATTCCTGCGCATGCACCGCTTTCCGCTGGTGGATGCCGACTTCAATTACACGCCGGGTATAACCGCCACCTCCACCACCGTGCCGAATGCGGAGGAAATCACCGCAGAGGCTGTCAGCATCCAGGCGGTGCGCGGTGTACCGCTGAAAGCCGGGCTGCATGAAATCACCCTCACGGTGGTTCAGGGGGCCTCGGCTCCCGGCAAGCTGAAGTTGGAATGGAAGAAAGGCCACGGCCCGCACGACAAGACGGCTGTGCCGACAGAGGCCTACAAGCACTGATTCCTGCCTGATTGTTCCCGCCCGCCGCCGGTTTGAACGCACCGACGGCGGGCGGTGTCTGACTGCGACAGAGACGCTATGCCCACCACCATGATGAAATACCGCCGCTGCGGCAACAGCGGAGTTCTGCTCCCGGAGATTTCTCTGGGACTCTGGCACAATTTCGGCGCTGCCGATGCCCGCGAGCGCTGCCGCGATCTGGTGGGGCGTGCGCTGGAGCTGGGTATCTGCCACTTTGACCTGGCAGATAACTATGGCCCGCCACCCGGCGCGGCAGAGAGCTGTTTCGGCGAGCTGCTGCAGAAAGAGTTTGCCGGGCACCGGGATGAAATGTTCATCGCCACCAAGGCGGGGCATCTCATGTGGCCGGGTCCCTACGGCGACTGGGGCTCGAAAAAGCACCTCATCGCCGGGCTGGATCAATCCCTGCGCCGCCTGAAACTGGACTATGTGGATGTGTTCTACCACCACCGCCCTGACCCGGAAACGCCGATAGAGGAAACGGTGGAGGCTCTCGTGCAGATTGTCCGCAGCGGCAAGGCACTCTACATCGGCCTTTCCAAGTACCCGCCGCAGCTCTTCCACCGCACCTGCGCCCTGCTGAAAGAGGCGAAAATCCCCTGCCTGCTCCATCAGTTCCGCTACAACCTGCTGGACAGAGAGGCAGAGAAAACCATGCTGCCTGCCACGGCAGAGCAGCGCTCCGGCGCTATTGTCTTCTCCCCGCTGGCACAGGGGCTGCTCACCGGCAAATACCTGAGTGGCACCCTGCCCGCCGACTCCCGTGCCGCACGCTCGGATTCTGTCTTCCTGGATGCGGATAAAGTCAAGGCCAGCGCGGATCGAGTCGCACAGCTCAACAAAATCGCTTTTGATATCGGTATCCCCCTCACACACCTGGCCATCCGCTGGCTACTCGACTGCCCCGGCATCACATCCGTACTCATCGGGGCTCGCACCGTTGCTCAGCTCGAAGACTGTGTCAAAGCCACAGAAATATCGCCGGACAGGGCAATCTGGCAGCAGCTGAGAGAGAGCTGAACCCGATATCAGCTCGCCCCAATAAGCAAACAAAGAAAGGAATAAATAGTTCTTATCGCTCCGGCAATTAAAGGATGTTGCTCTGCCGATACGCCAAATGGAAATTTGCCGGGAAGTACGAAGTCAAAAGTACGATGGACAAGGTACAGAATTCCGCTCGCTCTGCTCGCATGATGAACGATGAAGGACGCTTAGCGTTAGTTGAAACCATCTGCGCGCAGCGCAGCGAACTTTTCATTCGTAAGTCGCCTGCCACGGCGAAGCCTTCGGCGGAGACGGGTCATTCGTCAA